>NVXB01000003.1:70066-98773 GCA_002746425.1 Hyphomicrobiales bacterium
TGGTACGKSYKWRKGRAGATKWCYRGCKKCGCATCGCATGAGGAAGCTCAAAGCCTTATGGAGACGGTGTTTTCAGAAGCCTTTGAAGCAGGCCATGTGATTGATGCTGTTCTGGCCACATCGCAGCAACAAAGCGATGATTTTTGGCGGCTGCGCCATGGCATATCTGAAGTGCAAAAGCACGAAGGTGGCTCGATCAAGCATGATGTGTCGGTGCCAGTATCGCGTATGCCAGATTTTATTGTCGAAGCCAGCGCTGCCGTAAGAGCGACCATTGAGGGTTGCCGCCCGGTGCCTTTTGGGCATTTGGGAGATGGCAATATCCACTTCAATGTCAGCCAGCCAGTGGACAGCGACAAGGCAACATTTCTGGCGCAATGGGATGAGATCAACAGTGTGGTTCACGAATTGGTGCGCCAATATGGTGGCTCAATTTCAGCCGAACACGGCATTGGCCGGTTAAAAGCTGGCTTGCTGGAGGGCGTTAAATCGCAGGTCGAGCTGGATATGATGTATGCTGTTAAAAAAGCGCTGGACCCACACGGAATGTTCAACCCCGGCGCTATGCTGAAAAACGCCCTTTAGGCGCTCAAATCAGGAGAATGTGATGAAATCAACCTTGCTTAAAACAACCCTATTGGCCCTCAGCCTTGGGCTTTGTGCACCCGCGATGGCAGAAGAACGCGATGGCTATGTGAGCTATACCATTGAGGCTGATTTTGAGGATGTCTATTTCGATTTGCAAGACGCGATCATCACCCAAGGGTTGGTGGTCGATCACATTGGCAATGTCGACGATATGCTGGCCCGCACCAGCGATACGGTTGGCGGATCATCGCCCTATCTGCACGCCAAATATCTGCAATTCTGCTCTGCTACGCTGACCCACGAAGCTGTGCAGGCCGACCCCAACAATCTGGCCGTTTGCCCCTATGTGGTGTTTGCCTATGAAACAAGCAGCAATCCGGGAACTGTGGTGACCGGGTATCGTATCCCAACACTGGGTTCATCACCTGAAACTGTGGCTGTTTTTGCCAAGGTGCGGGCTTTGATGGATAGCATCGTTCAAGAGGCTGTTGGGGAATAGAGGCTAGCGGCACTCATTCGCGCCACACCTCACATCATCACCTCAGTACCGTCATCCTCGGGCTTGACCCGGGGACCCATAACCACATCTCAATTTATGTGAAATGGCGGATGTTTGTGAATAGCTTACCTCTTGCGCCGTGGGTCCCCGGGTCAAGCCCGGGGATGACGGGTAGAGAGGCATCAAAACAGCGTCATCTGCTCGTCGTCTGCCTCATCATCCCCATTGTTTTTCGCCGCAAGCGTAATGCGTTGAACAAGCCCCGGCCCCTCATTGCGCGCCGAGTTTACCCTTGTATCCACCGGAAACGCCTCAAAAAAGTCCTCCTGAATCGGTTCCAGTAACGCCAGCGCAGGCTTGGCATCAAAATCTGCCGTGTTGAGCCAGTCATCATAACGCTCCGGGCGCACCAAAACGGGCATGCGGTGATGAATTTTGCCAAGCGTGCGATTGGCCTTTTCGGTCATGATGGCCCCGGAATCAATCAAATTGCCATCTGGCCCAGACCACTCAGACCAGATACCGGCAAAGGCAAACGGTTCACCGGATTTGGGGCGGATATAATAGGGTTGTTTGATGCCGCCGCTGCGGTCCCATTCGTAATAGCCCGATGCCGGGATTAAACAGCGGTGATGGCGCACCGAGCCGCGAAAACTAGGCTTTTGCAGCACCGTTTCCATTCGCGCATTGATAAGAAGCGTAAAATCTTGCGGGTCTTTGACCCAGCCCGGCACAAGCCCCCAGCGCAGCAGGCGCATGACGCGGTGCTCGCCCTCGCGGCGCACCGAAACAATGGGCTGCGTCGGCGAAATATTGTAGCGCGCAGGAAAAGTCTCTGCACGCTCATCGCCGTGTTCGTAGTCCATCAGCTCGGCAATCACCTCCGGGCTATGTTCTAAAGTAAAGCGCCCGCACATAATTCCATTTCCTGAACTTTCAACGCGCCACACCTGTTGCGGTTACACGCAAACAACGCCAATTCTTAGCACTGTATACGATTTGCAAAGGAAAACTTCCTATAGTGTCCGTGATTTATTTGTAGGCGGATTTGTATGCAATTCTCAGCAGCCGAGCTTAAAGCGGCCAATGTTAACCCTGCAACGGGCCTGGCGACTGACTACCTGAACCACTTTAATGAGGTGGTGATGCTGATCGAAATGGTCGAATCCATGCCGGAATGCGCCGAGGACATTGCCGAGTGGCAGCCCTATGATTATCGCGCGCATTTTGAAATCACCAATTATGTCGGCAAGGAAGTTGCTATCGCCTCTTATGATGGCGCT
Organism: Hyphomicrobiales bacterium; assembly: GCA_002746425.1. GTDB lineage: Bacteria > Pseudomonadota > Alphaproteobacteria > Rhizobiales. The sequence continues at coordinate 72,437 of NVXB01000003.1, forward strand.
GACCCGGCACTGCGCGCTGAATTTGATACCATCATCAAAGCCTTGTCGGATGCCGTTGATGGCCTGCGCGGCGCTATTCTCGAAGCCTCTCAGGATGAAAGCCGGGGTTTTCCAGAAGTTTTGCCCATTCTCGACCGGGATATCCGCCCGCTCATTTCCATGGCCGGTGCCATGATCAACGGTCATATTCCTGTTGGTGTGGAAGATGACAATGACGCGTTTGATACWCAAAACGCTATTGATTCTCTGTTTGACTAAAACTGCTAATTATCATGGCTGAAAGCAACCCAACCATCGCCGTGAGTGTTGCCTTGTGGGATGACAATGATCGCCTGCTTATTGTCCAGCGTGGCCGCGCGCCCAAAAAAGGCCTTTGGGCCTTGCCGGGCGGCAAGGTTGAGTTGGGCGAAACCCTGCAACAGGCAGCCCTGCGGGAATTGCGAGAAGAAACTGGCTTATCAGCCCAATTGGGCGGRTTGTTTCAAGTGYGCGATATTATCGGKTCTGGCCACCACTTTACMTTGRTCAGCTTTGTTGCGCATGCCCCGCAAGGGGTTTTGACGCCGGGCGATGATGCGGCATCCGCGCGTTGGGTAAACGCTGATCAAGCTSGMGAATTGCCCTGCGTTGAAGGGYTRCAAAAWGCYATTRCACTGAGCCAAACWGGGCCGTTCTTGCAGCAGAGCTGACTTTTRCAGCRCAAATCTCTCACAGGCCTGTGATCAGGCTTGATTGGTGATTATTCTCATTTGTGCCAATCTCYTACTCAACAATAAGAAATTTGAGGAGAATGCCATGTCCCGCACCCGTGCTTACCAGCATTTCCAGACCAAGAAGGCCAARCAGRYTTTCTGGCTGACCGGCATCGCATTCCTGTTGATGATGGTATTTACTATGGCGGCACATGCAGATGCGGAGCGCTGGAAACGGCAAGGCTGGAACACAAATTTCGACAAGAGCAGCATTCGCTTTATCGAGATTCTCTCCGGTGGCCCACCTAAAGATGGCATTCCCTCCATCGATAACCCCATTTTTGAAACCGCCAGCGCCATCACCAATATTGGCCCACAGGAGCCGGTTATCCGCGTGGCCGTGGGCGATGATATCCGCGCCTATCCAATTTCCGTTCTGACCTGGCATGAGATCGTCAATGATGTGGTGGGCGGCAAACCCGTGGCCATTACCTATTGCCCCTTGTGCAATTCTGCCTTGGTGTTTGAGCGCCAAGTGGGTGACCAATTGCTGGATTTCGGCACCACGGGAAAACTGCGCAATTCTGATCTGGTAATGTATGACCGCCAAAGTGAAAGCTGGTGGCAACAATTTACTGGCGAGGCGATTGTCGGCGATATGCTGGGCACTAAACTAACCATGGTGCCGGTGCGGGTGGAAAGCTTTGAGCGCTTTTTAAACGCCACCCCCAATGGCAAAGTGCTGGTGCCCAACAACCCCAGCATGCGCCGCTACGGCCAAAACCCGTATGTGACCTATGATAGCCGCGCCATGCCCTATCCGCTTTTTGTCGGCAAATTGCCCGATGATATTGGCCCGATGGTGCGTGTGGTTGTGGTGAAGAACGGCGATGTGCCGATTGCCTCCACGCTTACCCATCTGCGCGAACAATCCATGGTGCGCCTTGGCGATGTGGAATTGCGCTGGGAAGCTGGCCAAAACTCCTCACTCGATTCGGCTGTTATCGCCAAAGGCCGCGATGTCGGCAATGTTGTTGCCCACGCCGTTAAAGCCGATGGCAGCCTTGGCGATGAAGTGGTCTATGACGTGACCTTTGCCTTCGCATTCCGGGCATTTCACCCCGATGCAGAGATTGTGCAGAACTAGGGTTGAAGTTCCGCTCACTTCACGGCATTTTGGCGCCATGTTTCGTGAAACCATTCGCCCTGCCCTGATCGCGCTTGTCTGCTGTGTGTGTCTGTCCGTTTCGGCGGCGAGCGCACAAAGCGATGAGCAGCCACCTTTTGAAGATGATTTGCTGCGCCTTGCCGAAATTATCGGTGCACTGGAATATCTGCATCCGCTTTGCGCGCGGCAAAAAACCGGTGTCTGGAAAGCGGAAATGGCCAATCTGCTGGATTCTGTCGGCGCAGACCCGGCGCGGCGTGCACGGCACATTGCCCACTATAACCAAGCCTATGCCCGCTTCACGCAGCTGCATCGCTCCTGCACAGAGGTCACCACCAAGATCGTCGATATCTACGAAAAAGAGGCGATTGTGCTGACACGCCAAATGGCTAATGAGTTTCGCCCACTGGTTCAGCAAGAGGTTTTGGAACCGGTGCAAGCGGAAGATGATGTGGACGCAAACAGCGCCAATTAACGCGATCCAATCAATCTGATATCCTCCATTTTGACTTATTTAATTGTTTTGCTGGTAAGCTACTGACTTGTATTGCGTAAAATCAGGTGGTCCCATGCATAATAACTGGCTACAGGAGAACTCTTTCGACGAGGAAGATTTCAGCCTGGCAGAACGGCAGCAAACGGCAATCAATGTCATCGAGGCGGCTTGGGAAGAAGCCACCGAACATGGTGTTGAAGACGAGATTCTCGTCAACACATCCTTGTTTGCAGCTCTTTCCAAATTGGTGATGCTTTACGGTGAGGACGCAACTGCGGAATATTGCAGAAAGCTTTCTACCCGCGTCGACAATGGCGAATTCACGCTGTTTCGCGTGCTTAACTAAGGTCTGGCACCGCCGCGCTTTGATAAAGCTATTTGACAGAACAGGCTTTGGCACTGTTTCCTGTCATCTATGAAATCGAATCAGCTTTTTTCCCGCCCTCTATCTCGCTTGGCGATGCTCTGCCTGGCGGGCATAAGCCTTCTGGCATTTGAGCCACAAACCGCCGATGCGGCGCGGCGTGTTGAAACGCAGAACTTTCTGGTCACGCCCGAAGATGCCGACGCCCCGCAAAGTGAGGCCGCATCTGATGGCTCTGGCAGCATCCCTGCTGATGAAGCCATGCAAACCACCACACGTATTTCCCACGATGTAACCTTGCTGCCACTCGCAGTCCAATCGCTACGGCAAAGCATGATTGATGCGGCACGAAGCGGCAATTTGAATGCCCTCAGACCCTTTATGGCGGTTGATGACAGCGCGCCACAATTAGGTTTTGGCGGCGAAGAAGGCGACAAAATTGAGATACTGCGCGGCATGTCGGGCGATACAGATGGGCAGGAAGTTCTGGCGATTTTACTGGAAGTTCTGGAGAGCGGCTATGCTCATGTGGACCCGGACACCGACGCTGAAATTTTCGTCTGGCCCTATTTTGCCCACACCAATATTGAGAAGTTGACACCAGCGCAACGCGTGGAGCTGTTTACGCTGGTGACCGCTGGCGATTACGAGGATATGCTCGATTTTGGCGCTTACCATTTTTTCCGCCTTGGTATTTCGAAAGGCGGCCGGTGGGAATATTTTGTTGCCGGTGACTAGAACCCAATCCGGTTAGGCCGTTTCCAACTCATTTTGCATCAATGATGATAGATGGCTGTTGCGCACCCGCAGAAATTCGGTGAGACGCTTTGGATAGCCTTGCGGCACGGCATTGACCACTGATGGGCGCGCAGACACAAGTTTGCGCCATGCCGCAACCTTTGGCGCATCGGCCAAAAGCCCAAAATCTGCAATGCCATCAAACGTATCGAGATAACGAAAAATGGTTCCCCAGACGCCGTCTATCAGATGAAACTGTTTTCCGGCAAAGTATGGCCCGGTGATTTGCGCGTTTATGCGGTCAAATTTTGCTTTCAACACTAAGCGCTTTTCATCAAAACTGGCGGCATCTTTGGCGCTGTAAAACCCGCTGATTGTGGCCAGTGTTTCAGAGCCAAACTCTATCCAAGAACGGTGCCTCGCTTTTTCCAATGGATCTGCCGGATGCATGGATCCATCTGTGATTTCATCGAGGTATTCRGCKATGACCTGRCTTTCAAACAGCACTTCCTCGCCCATTTTCAGCAATGGCACGCGGCCAAGCGGCGAGATGGCGGTGAACCARTCSGGCTTGTYTTTCAAATCWATATAGGTGCGCTCATGCGCCAGCCCYTTTTCGYTCAGCACAATAACGGCGCGCTGCACATAGGGGCATAGATGRTGGCTGATGAGGTGGGGCGTTGGTGTCATTTTGTYGTTTCCTTTTATATGCATTTGCATGTATTTAGTTGCAAATGCATGCATGTCAAGATTGTCGMCAACAAACCCTTGTGATTAATGGTGGTCATGAACCAGAAAACGGATGATTCCATTGAAAATGCYTGGGTGGCGCTGGCCCGCGCCCATCAYAGCGCCATGGCAATTATTGAGAGCGATMTCAAAGGAGCCGGRTTTCCGCCGCTGATTTGGTATGATGCCYTGCTTGAGCTGAATAAGGCTGGCGAYAAGGGSYTGCGCCAATTTGARCTGGGYGAGAAAATGYTACTGCCGCAATATGGCCTGTCGCGTCTGGTTGCGCGTCTTGTAGGCGCTGGCCATGTGGTACGCAGCAAAAGCAATGATGACGGGCGTGGCCAGCTTATCCAGATCACCGCGCAGGGCCTGGAAATACGCGCAAAAATGTGGCCGGTCTATGAGGCCGCCATGCAAAAAGCGCTGGGCAATAACTTGTCTGGCAAGCAATTAAAAGAGCTGGCAGGCCTGCTCAACACCCTCACAAAATAACTCAAGCTTTAAACTGCGCGCCAAACAGCGAAATACCAAGGCGGGAGCGCACACCAAACCCGAGATAAATGGCGCGGAAACTCAGCGCAAAGCTGGTGGCAAAGGCCGCGCCAATAAGGCCGAAGGGCGGGATCAGCACCAGATTGAGCACGATGTTGACCACCAACGCGCCAAAGTAAGAGCGCGCTGTCATGCCCTGATTGCCGGTCATGTTGAGCAAATCCTCTGCCGAGGAAAACGCTGACTGGATCAGCATGCCCACCATCAACACCAAAAGGGCGGGATAGCCTGCGGTAAAGTTGGAGCCGAACAGTTTTAGCAACAAAATGCCCACCGCCGCGAGACCGGCGCAGGCGACGAATGATAGCGCAAACGAGATGCGTACCGTGGCGCGCGACAGGGTTTTTAGTTCGTCCATGCGCCCTTGCGCGTTGAGCTTTGAAAACACATTGGCCGTGCCAGCGGACGCCGCAAAGCGCACAAAACCGACGATTTGAGCAATGCGCGTGGCGGCAAAATAAATGCCGATTTCGCTGGGCGGAACAAAATAACTCAACACCAGAATATCAGAATAGGACACCAGCAGCGACGCGCCATCGGTTAGCGCCAGCGGGGCGGATGCCTTGAACCACTCCTTGCGTTGATAAGCAGGCTGAGCGGGGGGCTGACCATCGGCCTCTGCCCGGTAACGCCGCCACAGCAGCACGGCCTGAATGGCCGCAGGGCCACCAATGGCGATGAAGGCGACCATAAGCGCGGTGATGGCATTGGCCTCAAAACCAAACAGCACAGCGAGGATAAGGAACACGCCCAGAAAGCCGTGGCGCAACAGATAGGTTGGCACCAGCGCCAGCATCACCCAATGGCGCGCGCGGGCATAACTCTCCATCATGTCCTGCATGGCAAATAGAGGCACGCAGACCATGGCCAGCATCAGCGGCAGCACGTAATAATCCGCAATGGGCAGCACATCGGCACTGAGCAGCGCAACGCCTCCAATGGCAGCTAATGAGCTAACAATAAGAGGCACCAGCAAGGAAAAGCGGAAGAACCCGGCGGCACGGTCTCGCTCGCCGGTGGCCTCATATTGCGCCAAAAAGCGGATGGCCGTCATGGAAAAGCCAAATGTGCTGGTGTGGCCCAAAATGGCAATCCAGACCCAGCCCAGCGCGAAAATGCCGTATTCAAATTCGCCCAACAGGCGGGCAAAAATGATTTGCGTGACATAAGCAATGCCCGCATTGGCAAGGCGAATAGCCAGCGCGTAAAGCCCGGCACGGCCCGCAGAGGCGCTGTCGGATTCTTCGCTGCCCTCATCACCAAGCTCAACGCTTTGCGCGGGGCGCAGCAGGGCAATCAGGCTTTTGATGTTTTGTTTAATGCTCACGCAAATTCCCGTGGATTCAGATTTGTGGCCTGATTTATGCGGGTATTTGATTTAACGAAGCGTGAAAGTGGCGCGGCGCGCTTTGGTTGCGCTTAACGGGCCGTAAACAGCAAAACGCGGCCCCGGATTATTGCCGGAGCCGCGTTTTTAAAATGTCGTCAAATTAGTTAGTGCTGGCCAATTAGTTAAGGCGGGCCTGCAACAATTTGATCAGATTATCGCGCTTGGTCAGAGTTGATTTCAACTCACTAACTTCAGCAATCGCTGCGCCAGCAGATGTCTGCATGGCATTAGCTGCATCACTTGCCGCAGCAAGCTGATCTTTGAGACCTGCAATTTCATCGTTCAGGGCTGTGTTTTTGCGCATATCAATTTCAGACTGAGCCGATGCAGCAGCTTCAGCAAAATCGCTTTCAGCTTTAGCATTGGCAAGCGCGTCGCTAACAGCGTCATTGCTGGAAGAACCCATTGCGCTCATTGCAGCGTCTTTGGCAGATGCCATGGCATCAGAAGCTTTAGACTTGGCCATTTCGGCAGCTTCCATGGCGCTAGATTTTGCAGCTTCCAATGCGGACATGCCCTCAGATTTAGCAGCTTCGAGTGCAGCCATGCCTTCTGCTTTGGCAGCTTCAACGGCGGCAGCAATGTCGGATTTGGCAGCCATTGCTGCTTCTTCAGCGGATTTCAGAGCATCCTGCGCGGCGGTCAGCGCTGTTGCGCCTTCTTCAGCAGCTTTTGTGCTGTCGTTAACTTGTCCCTCAAGACCAGAAACTTTTTCTGTCAGTGAGGACAAATCACCAATAGCCTGTTTCAACTTGCCATCTTGAGACATGTAGCCAGCGCCACCGCCGACTGCGAGGCTGATAATTGCAATAATTGCTTTGTTCATTCTGCTTACCCCTGAGATCTTAAGCCTCAGAGACCTTCCTGTTTGACCTGCGCGGACAACCCGCTTTTAGCTTATTGGTGTTATTTCGTGCCAATTAAGCATGATTTTACGACAAATAAAATGCCTAAACGTTATCCTTCGATTTTTGAGAAATTCGCGACCGTCTGCGTGGCCTTGCGAATTCGATTCAAAAGGTTCAATCGGTTCTCACGAACCGCCTGATCATCATCATTGACCATGACATTTTCGAAGAAATTATCAACCGGTTTGCGCAACGGCGCCAGTGCCGACATGGCCGCTGCAAAATCAGCTTTCGCCACCGCAGCTTCCACCGCTGGCACCGCGATATCAATCGCCGCTGCCAAAGCAACTTCATGCTCATCGCTCAAAAGATCAGCCGAAACATCGTCGGTGAATTTCTTGCCGTCTTTCTTTTCCTCAGCGCGCAGAATATTTCTGGCCCGCTTGGTGCCTTCAAGCAACGCAGCACCATCGTCACTGGCAAGAAATTCAGACAAGGCTTCCACCCTCTGCACAATAAGCAGCAAATCATCAGCATCGTCGGTGATGACCGCATCGATAAGATCATGACGCTGGCCTTGATCGCGCAGATATACTTTTAAGCGGTCATGGAAGAACGAGAGGAGGTTTTCCTGAACATCCAACAATTGCGGCCAGTTATCCTGGTCCACGTATTTCTCAGCATTTGGAACACCAAATTGGTCTCGCCGGCTAAACATAGGGCCCTCCACGTCCCTCACATATGGATAATTATCTTCTGGATCGTATTCGCCAAAATAAGAAATATATGAAGTGTGATAATCTGGATCATCGGCTTCAAGGCCCAATTTGCGCCCTTCGACGGTTATGCCTATAAAATTGTTTTCAATCATTTTTATAGTCAAATATTTATAGGATACTTCGACGAAATTATTGATTGAAACATGAGCAGCTATTTCAATAACATTTCTTATGAATCCTAAGGCAGAACGGCGTAACGCATAGGGGTCTTTGGAACCCGTGGGTTTCTCGTCTATTGCCCAAAAACAACAAAGTGTATCCAATTTATCTGCAAGTGCGACAGCCACGGACACTGGATCACCCGGCACATCGTCACCAGGCCCTTGCGGTTTATAATGTTCTTCGCAAGCAGCAGCGACGGCCGCATTTTCTTTCTGCTTAGTCGCGTAGTAACGCCCGATTAGCCCCTGCAATTCAGGAAACTCGCCGACCATTTCGGTGACCAGATCAGCCTTGCACAATAACGCTGCACGTTCAGCCTCATCTGGATCAGCCCCTACAATCGGAGCCAGTTCACGGGCCAGCGCTCTAATACGCTCAACGCGTTCCAGCTGCGTGCCAAGTTTGGCGTGGAAAACAACATTGCCAAGTTTCTCAACCCGGTCTTCCAGCTTAATTTTTAAATCAGTCTCCCAGAAGAACATCGCATCGGACAACCTTGCCCGCACCACTTTCTGGTTACCGGCGACAATCGCTTTGCCGCCATCGCTGGCCACAAGGTTTGACACGAGGATAAACCGGTTTGTCAGCTCGCCAGATTTAGGGTCGCGCAACACAAAGCACTTTTGGTTGACGCGAATGGTCAGCTGGATCACCTCATCGGGCAATTGCAAAAACCGCTCATCAAAGCTGCCCATCAGCACCACGGGCCATTCCACAAGGCCTGCAACCTCATGCAGCAAGGCCGCATCTTCCACCAGTTCCATGTTTTGCGAAAACGCCAGGTTTTTGGCTTCCGTCAAAATGATATCTTCGCGGCGCGTACTATCCAGCACCACTTTGGCGGCGGTCAGCTTGTCGACATAATCATCAAAGCGGCGCACGGACATTTCATCCGGTGCCATAAAACGGTGGCCATGCGTGGTGTTGCTAGACGCTATGCCATCAACCTCAAAATGCACGATTTCCGGCTCTTCGGTTTCGGGCCCAAAGGTGCACAGGATAGAGCGCAGCGGCCGCACCCAGCGCAGCGTATCGGGGCGGGTGGAGCCTGCCCCCCAGCGCATGGATTTTGGCCATGGGAAATTGCGGATGATGCCGGGCATCACCTCGGCAATAATATCGATTGCCGGGCGGCCTGATTTTTCAATCACCGCAACATAGAACTCACCCTTTTTCGGGTCGCTCTGGATTTGCGCTTCATCGATAGAGTTTAAACCAGCCCCGCGCATAAAACCCGCCAGCGCTTTTTCTGGCGCGCCAACTTTTGGCCCTTTGCGCTCTTCACGCGTATCAGCAGAACGAGCTGTCAGCCCATGCACCGTCAAGGCAAGGCGGCGCGGTGTGACAAACGCCTTTGCGCCATCATAGGTCAGGCCCGCATCAACCAGTGCATTGGTGACAAGCTTTTGCAAATCCTCGCCAGCGCGCTTTTGCATGCGGGCAGGAATTTCTTCGCTAAAAAGTTCTAACAGGAGATCAGGCATTGGATGCCTCCTTGGCGATTGCGCCGCCCGCTTCGGTTTGTAAAAACGCTTCGCCGCAGGCCTTGGATAAATCGCGCACCCGCAAAATGTAGCTTTGGCGCTGGGTTACCGAAATAACGCCGCGCGCATCAAGCAGATTGAACAAATGGCTGGCCTTGATGCATTGATCATAGGCGGGCAGCACCATTTTGTGGATGCCATCGCCCGCTTCCTCGCCCTGCTTGGCCCCGGCGGCCAGCAGCGCCACGCACTCGCGCTCGGCATCTTCAAAATGTTTTAGCAAATTATCGGTGTTGGCATGCTCAAAATTGTGCCGCGAATATTCCTGCTCGGATTGCAAAAACACATCGCCGTAGGAAACGCGCTCATCGCCATCACGGCCGTTAAAATTGAGGTCATAGACATTGTCGACGCCCTGCACATACATCGCCAGGCGCTCCAAACCATAGGTCAGCTCGCCAGCAACGGGGCTGCACTCAACACCGCACACTTGCTGAAAATAGGTGAATTGCGACACTTCCATGCCATCGCACCAGCACTCCCAGCCAAGGCCCCAAGCACCCAGCGTCGGGCTTTCCCAATCATCTTCCACAAAGCGGATATCGTGCAGCGCCATATCCACACCAATGGCCTGTAAGCTTTTGAGATAAAGCTCCTGCAAATCCGGCGGCGATGGTTTGAGCAGCACTTGAAACTGGTAATAATGCTGCAGGCGATTGGGGTTTTCGCCATAGCGGCCATCACCGGGGCGGCGCGAGGGCTGCACATAGGCGGCGCGCCACGGCTTTGGTCCCAGCGCACGCAAGGTGGTGGCGGGATGAAACGTGCCCGCGCCCACTTCCATATCGTAGGGCTGCAACACCACACAGCCATAATCCGCCCAATAACGCTGCAAAGCGAGGATCAACCCCTGAAAAGACCGCTCCGGCCGCATATGCGGCGGCAGCTCGCCAGTAGATATAGTGGTGGGTGTGGTGATGGTAGATGACATGGTATTTGCTCGGGACTAGCTCAAAAAAATGCTTGGGAATGGGCTGAAAGCACCCACTCCTAAACGCGCGTCGTGGTGCCATGGCACGGCCCGTGGGTCAAGGTTTGTTGGGTTTTTTGGAGGTGTTGGGTGGAAACCGGGGTGAATTGGATGGTTTGAGGGGTGAATTGCTGTGGTTGGCAATGTTTGGCGCTGCTATTAAACCATTCACTCAACCGTCATCAAACTGCCCATCTCCACCCCGTCATCCTCGGACTTGATCCGGGGACCCATTAGCACTGAGCGCAAAGACGGATGCTTCGTTCTGCCACTTACGCCCACGCCATTGATGTTGCATGGGTCCCCGGATCAAGTCCGAGGATGACGGTGGAGAGAGGGAAGAGATGTTGGCGATTGAGGTTCCGCACTCGGTTGGATCAAAATCACCAAATTTCAGCAGCATGCCCTCTCCGTTTCGTCGCACCAAGACATCGGCCTTGGCATCCAGAGCAATCGCAAAACATGCGAGAAGCAGGTTAGAGGGGTCGTTCCTCTATTACGTGTCCATAGAGAACGGTTAGCACACCAACCCCTACAAAGACGCCGAGCCAATTAAAAATTGTTTGAAGCAAATTGATGAGCAGACCCGGCGTCTGCGCATCAAAAGCAATTATCCCTCCATTGATGAAAATGGAAGGCACACTCTGCAAAAGAGTTACCAAAAATGCGGCCACAATAATTGCGTCATTGAATTTTTTTGTAGAACTGTATGAATCTGAGATGGGCATATCCTTACCCACAGCAATAGCTGGCAATATGAGGCCGATACGCATTATCAACCAAGTATATAATGTTCCCGTGATCAACGAAAAAAGACCAAGATACGCATAAACTGATAACGAGAGAGAACCAGTTGAACCTGGCGCTAGGGTGGGGAGCACCATAGATGAAACAATCCCGGTAATTATAAGAACTGGCACAGCAACAACTAAACTCACAAGACCAATCTTAATGCTGCGCCATAGATATGCTCCAATCAATCTAAACGGCTGCAGAAGAAAAAAGCCCTTCCCTATTTCATCACGCAAAATAAATCGATGCCAGCTGATTGCGATAGATGTAATTCCCACCACCACCACGATCAATTGCGGGATTACAACAAGCATGGTTTTTGCAAACGTTGTGAAGGTTTCTTGAGTATTTACGCCAGAAATTTTTACTTCATTTATTGCAATTTGATCCAGTGTCCACCAGGTGGCAATCACATCTATAACTATCAAAATCCAACTAAGGCGGATTACAATTTTCCAATTTCTAAATAGCTGTTGCAAACAAATTTTGAAAATACGGTATCCCACGCGAGATGCTCCATTTGGCATCGCACTAAAACAATTTTAAAGTGCAAAGATAATATTATTACCTTTTAAATTGCACTCAAGAAAGCCACGCTAATAACCTACTGAAAATTATCATGTTGTATGTTCGCCAGCTGATGGGCGGATACAAAACCACCGCTTTCCAGTAACCCGCACCCCTCTCCGCTTCGTCATACCAAGACATTGATCTTGGTATCCAGAGCAACGGATAAGCTTGCTGAAGCGGGTGGTGTATGAGGTAAACGGGCGTCGGTTGCGCCGACTGGATACCAAGATCGGGGTCTTGGTATGACGGGTAGGGCGTATGTTGGTGGTGGCTGAAATAGGTTTATGCGTGCCAAGGAGCGCACCATTTCCTTCTGCAACTATGATGGCAATATTGGGATATCTAAAACCGTAAATGCATACGAATCTTTAGAGCAAGAATTTCGTGCTGGAGGCCACCAACAAGCAGAAGAAAAGACAATCATTGAAGAAACATCGGGCACTCTAGAGAAGCCGTTGAGCGTTTCTGACTGGATCAAACTTGGTACTCTGGGTGAGTTGCCCTGAACCAATTTTTGTTCTGCCCCCCAACGACTCCCGCAACCTAGAACCCACCCATCCTACCGTCATCCTCGGACTTGATCCGGGGACCCAGTGCACTGAGCGTAAAGACGGATGCTTCGTTCTGCAGCTTATGCCCACACCATTGATGTTGCATGGGTCCCCGGATCAAGTCCGAGGATGACGGTAGTGAGAGGGGGATGACGTCTAGAGAAAACAGGAGACGCTGGCGATTGTGATTCTGGCGTTCCATTGGCTCAAATCACCATTTTCCAGTGACCCGCAATCCTCTCCGCCTCATCATACCAAGGCCAACGTCTTGGTATGACAGCTGGGTGACAAAACAGCAGCAAGCTGGTTAGAGGGAGCGGCCCTCAACAATTTGTCCGTATAGAACGGTGATGACGCTAATGCCGATGTAGATCATGAAAAGGCCGTGCATTAACCCCAGCGGATTGGCTATCAAATTTGGGAGGAAAAATCCCAAATGCATATGAAGCATTGGCAGCTTGTTTAGCAATGCGATGAACAAGGCGGTCACGAAGAGTGCGCGGCTACTGCCAGCTGTTAGATAAAAGGATTGCTTTAGTGTGATGTGATTGCCAACTGCGAAGGCGGGTAAAACCAGGCAGAGGCGCAGCAATATCCAATTGAAAACCACATCAACGATCAGAAAAATGACGATTACTGAAACGCTGAATATGACCGAACTATAGGTATCATAGCGACCCGACATAATTTCCAAGAGAAGTAGTGACGCATATTTTCCGGCAATAATTGCCGGTATTGCAAAAAGCAGAGCGAGCACACTGATCTTTAGGCTACGCCAAGAATAGGCTAAAATGATGCCAAGTTGTTGAACTGAAAACCTGGCCGCACCTACCTTGCCACGCAATATAAAATTGTGCCAATTGATTGCAATGGAAGCAAAACCAACGGACACGATTACCCAGAATATGAGCTCGTACCAATCAAAAGGTAAGATGGAGGTTTCAATCGGCTGCTCGGGGTAGCGCTCAGCCGAAGTAGCAGCCAGCAATTGGGCTTGAAATTGCATCCAAAGTGAACCGATCAGGTAGAATAGCATCCACGCCCAACCGTAGCGGATGGCCATTTTCCAGTTTCCAAATAAATGCTTCAAACAGCGACGGAAAATTTGATACCCCACGCGAGATGCTCCACTTGGCATCGCACTAAAACAATTTTAAAGTGCAAAAATTATATTTTATCTTTTAAATTGTATTCAGGAAAGCCCACACTAATAACCTACTGAAAATTATCATGTTGTGTGTTCGTCTGATGGGCAGATACAAAACCACCGCTTTCCAGTAACACGCCGCCCTCTCCGTTTCGTCATACCAAGACCCCGATCTTGGTATCCAGAGCAACGGCTAAGTTTGCTGAAACGGGTTGTGTGTGAGGTTAATGGCCGCCGGTTGCGCCGACTGGATACCAAGATCGATGTCTTGGCATGACGGCTGGGGCGTATGTCTGTGGTGGCTGGAATAGGTTTATGGGTGGCATTTAAGTGGTGCTCCCCTCCCCTAATAACACATCGAAAGCAGTTTTTAGATTGTGCGTGACGCCAAGGGGCAGGTACAAAACCACCACTTTCCAGTGACACGCCGCCCTCTCCGTTTCGTCATACCAAGACCCCGATCTTGGTATCCAGAGCAATGGCTAAGTTTGCGGAAACAGGCTGTGTGTGAGGTAAATGGCCTCCGATTGCGCCGGCTGGATACCAAGATCGATGTCTTGGTATGACGGGTGGGGCGTATGTTGGTGGTGGCTGGAATAGGTTTATGGGTGCCATTTAAGTGGCGTTCCACCTCTCCTAATAACACATCGAAAACAGTTTTTAGATTGTGCATGGTGCCAGGGTGCAGATACAAAACCACCGCTTTCCAGTGACACGTCTCCCTCTCCGTTTCGCCATACCAAGACGTCGATCTTGGTATCCAGAGCAGCGGTTAGGTTTGCTGAAACGGGTTGTGTGTGAGGTTAATGGCCTCCGGTTGCGCCGACTGGATACCAAGATCGGGGTCTTGGTATGACGGGTAGGGCGTAGGTTGGTGATGGCTGGAGTAGGTTTATAGGTGCCTGTTCGATGCCGTTCCGCCTCTCCCAAACAACACATCGAAAACGATTTTCAGATTGCACCTGATGCCGGAAAGCAGATACAAAAACGGCCCCAAAAGGGGCCGCTTTCAATTCATATCGAACAAAACGCCTTAGGCGGCTTTCACCAGGTTACGCAGTACGTAATGCAAAATGCCGCCATTGCGGAAGTAATCCATTTCGTCTTCGGTATCGATGCGCACTAGCAGCTCGACTTCCTTTTTGGAGCCGTCGGCGAACTCAATCGTGGCCATAATGTTCTGGCGCGGAGAGAGATCGTCGAGGCCGCTGATAGACACCTGCTCAGAGCCGGTAATGCCCAAAGACTGCCAGCTGTCACCGCCGGTAAACATCAGCGGAAGAACGCCCATGCCAACCAGATTGGAGCGGTGAATACGCTCAAAGCTTTCGGTGATCACAGCGCGAACGCCCAACAGGCGTGTGCCCTTGGCGGCCCAATCTCGCGAGGAGCCGGTGCCGTATTCCTTGCCAGCAAAAATCACCAGCGGGGTGCCAGCTTCTTTGTAGGCCATGGCGGCATCGTAGATTGGCATTTCATCGCCATCGGGCTGCATTTGGGTCATGCCGCCTTCAACGCCGTCCAGCATCTGGTTCTTGATGCGGATATTGGCAAAAGTGCCGCGCATCATGATTTGATGGTTACCACGGCGCGCGCCATAGGAGTTGAACTCCATCGGCCGTACCTGATGCTCGATCAGATATTCGCCAGCCGGGCCATCACGCTTGATCGCGCCAGCAGGAGAAATGTGATCGGTGGTGATGCTGTCGAGGAAGATACTCAGCACGCGGGCGTCCTGAATATCGGTCACATCGGCAGGTTCCATCTCCATGCCATCGAAATAGGGCGGATACTGCACATAGGTCGAGCCATCGGACCAGCCATAGGTCATGCCGCCAGACACCTTGATGTCCTGCCATTGCTTGTCGCCCTTGAACACATCGCCATAACGTTCCTGGAACATGGCGCGGGTGATGCAAGTGCGCACGAGATCAGCAATTTCCTGCGTGGAAGGCCAGATATCTTTCAGATAAACCGGATTGCCATCCTGATCATCGCCCAGAGATTCTGTGGTGATGTCGACATTCATCGAACCGGCAATGGCATAGGCCACAACCAGCGGCGGTGAGGCCAGATAATTGGCGCGCACATCGGGGCTGATACGGCCCTCAAAGTTGCGGTTGCCGGACAGAACCGATGTTGCCACCAGATTATTGTCGTTGATGGTGTCTGAAATTTCCTCAGGCAGCGGGCCGGAATTGCCAATGCAAGTGGTGCAGCCATAACCAACGAGATTAAAGCCCATCGCATCCAGATCGTCTTGCAGATTAGCGGCCTTAAGATACTCGGTCACAACTTGCGAGCCGGGTGCCAGTGAGGTTTTGACCCATGGCTTGACCTTCAAACCCTTGGCAAGAGCGTTGCGGGCCAGCAGGCCAGCGCCGATCATCACGCTTGGGTTAGACGTGTTGGTGCAAGAGGTGATCGCCGCGATGACGATATCGCCATTGCCCAGATCAAAGTCGCGGCCCTTAACAGGGGAGCGTTTTGAGTCTTTGAACTTTTTGAACTCGCCAGCCATAGAGCTTGCAAAGGCGGGAACGGCCTCGGACAGCACGATACGGTCCTGCGGGCGTTTGGGGCCGGAAATGGCGGGTACAACATCGTCCATATCCAGTTCCAGCGTGCTGGTAAACTCTGGATCAAGGGAGCCCGCTTCGCGGAACATGCCCTGCGCCTTGGAATATTCTTCCACCAGCGCAATGCGGTCTTCGTCACGGCCCGAAATTTCGAGGAAGCGCAATGTATCGCTATCAACCGGGAAAAAGCCGCAAGTCGCGCCATATTCCGGTGCCATATTGGCAATGGTTGCGGCATCTTCCAGCGAGATGTTGTCGAGGCCAGGGCCAAAGAATTCAACGAATTTGCCAACAACGCCTTTGGCGCGCAGCATTTCCACAACGCGCAGAACCAAATCTGTCGCGGTGACGCCTTCGCGCATTTTGCCGGTCAGCTTGAAGCCAATCACTTCGGGGATCAGCATCGACACAGGCTGGCCGAGCATCGCAGCTTCGGCCTCAATGCCGCCAACACCCCAGCCCAGCACGGCCATGCCGTTGACCATGGTGGTGTGGCTATCGGTGCCCACAAGCGTATCGGGATAGGCGATGGTTTCGCCGCCCTCGGTTTTGGTCCATACAGTTTGGGCCAGATATTCCAGATTCACCTGATGGCAAATGCCGGTTCCTGGCGGCACAACGCGGAAGTTTTCAAACGCTTCCTGGCCCCATTTGAGGAAGGTATAACGCTCGCCATTACGCTCATATTCGCGCTCAACATTTTGCTGAAAGGCTTTTACGTTGCCGTAATTATCAACCATCACAGAGTGATCGATGACCAGATCAACCGGCACAAGCGGGTTAATTTTGGCCGGATCACCGCCCAGCATCGCTGTCGCATCGCGCATTGCAGCCAGATCAACCACGGCAGGTACGCCGGTGAAATCCTGCATCAGCACGCGCGCCGGACGATAGGCAATTTCGCGGGTGGATTTGCGGTTAACCAGCCATTGCGACATGGCTTTAATGTCGTCTGCGGTTACCGAGCGGCCATCTTCAAAGCGCAGCAGATTTTCCAGCAGAACTTTGAGCGAGTATGGCAGACGGGAAATCCCGTCCAAACCGTTTTTCTCCGCTTCCACCAGTGAAAAATAGGTGTAAGTCTTACCTTTAACGGTCATTTGTTTACGTGATTTGAAACTGTCGAGAGACGTGCCCATTAATATCAGGTCCTTTTTGTTCCGAACCGTCCGGCCCCCGCGCCGAACTGTGTGGGACTATAGTGTCAGTTGAGCCGTACGCACAGGAGGGCGCGTGTACAATGCTCAACACATGCAGGGTTTGGCAGGGTTAGAGAGTCGAGGTGGCTTATAAGCGAATATTGCGGTACTGACCAGACGAATAAGGCCAGCCTTTGGTCTATTAGATGGATATAATATCGGCATGTCGCTTATAATCAGTAAACTCGTGATCAATCGCGGTGAGCGGCGTATTGTCGGGCCGCTGGATGTCACAGTGCCGCGCGGCAGCACCCTTGCGGTGCGCGGGCCAAATGGTGCGGGTAAATCCACGTTGCTGCGCGCGCTGGCGGGGCTGTTGCCCATTACAAGTGGCACGGCAATTCTGAGCGATAGCGACGATGACACGCCGATGAGTGAGCGCTGCCACTATTTTGGCCATCTCGATGGGCTAAAAAACGCCCTCACCGTGGCTGAAAACCTGACATTCTTTCAAAACCTTTATGGCAATAAAACCATGAGCGTTGCGCAGGCGCTGGCGCAAGTCGCCCTGCCCCACACCATTGATCTGCCCGTGGCGTATCTGTCGGCTGGCATGCGCAAACGCGTCGCACTGGCGCGCATACTGCTCAACCACCGCCCGCTATGGCTGCTGGATGAGCCGACCTCGGCGCTGGATACCGCCTCTCAAACCCGCCTTGGCGAGATGATGCAAGCCCATGTCAGCGCTGGCGGCATGATTATCGCGGCAACGCATTTGCCCCTGCCCGGCAGCATCAGCGCGGTGCTGGAAATCGAGCCCGCCACGGCCCTGCTATCAACTTTTGATGAGGCTTATTTATGAGTGGCAACACCAATACGGGGCCATCAACAAGCCTATGGGCTGGCTTTTGGGCCATTTTCACTCAGTCGCTCACATTGGCATGGCGCGTTGGCGGCGGCGCGTTGCTGGGGCTGCTGTTTTTCCTCGCGGTCATCATCATCATGCCGTTTGCCGTGGGACCGGATTTGAAGCTTTTGGCCCGCATAGGCCCCGCCATTTTGTGGATCGGCGCGCTGCTGGCCACGCTGCTTGGCCTCGACCGGCTGTTTCAGGCCGATCTGGAAGATGGCGCGCTGGATATTTTGCACGGCGCGCCCCTGCCGCTGGAGCTGATGGTGCTGGCGCGCGGCCTTGGCCACTGGGTGGCCACCGGCCTGCCGCTGGTCATTGGCGCGCCGATATTCTCGCTGTTTCTTAATCTGGATGCCACGGCCATTTTTGGCGTCACGCTAACCTTGCTCATCGGCACGCCCGCGCTGGTGTTCATCGGCGTTATCGGCGCATCGCTGATGGTCGCGCTACAACGCGGCGGCATGCTTTTGGCGGTGCTTGTGCTGCCACTGACCATCCCGGTGCTGATTTTCGGCGTGTCGGCCAGCAACGCCATGAACAGCGCCAGCGCCACCATAGCCACATCTTTTAGCGCCCCGTTTTTGATCCTGTGCGCGTTGACATTATTGAGCCTAGTTGTGGGGCCAGTTGCTGGGGCTGCGGCGCTTAGACTGGCGCGGGGGTGAATTGCACTTTCTTGCATTGTAATTAAAAGTAGTAGACAATATTTTAATTTACTCGAAGCATTGAGTTGATTGGTCTATGTCCGAACGCCCCAACTACTTGTCTCAGGGAGAGTCTGCTAGGCTTTTTCCAGTGTTGTCTACCACATCAAAAGAAGGAAAGGCCACTTCTATTCTTTTAGCTTGCATTTCTCTAGTTGATGAATTTGGTAGGAAAATACTTAGCACCCTCGATCAGATACCAGCTAGAAGAGCCAAGATAAAATCCTATACGGAAATTGTTTTCAAAACTGAAAATACAGTATCTGCAGATCGACCCGATGGTCTCATTGTTGTAAATACCAGAGGGAAAGAATGGCGAGCACTGATTGAAGCTAAAATCGGAACAGCAAAACTAAATGATGAGCAAATAGAAAGGTATAGAAAACTAGCTAGAGAAAATAACATTGATTGTGTTGTGACAATTTCTAATCAATTTTGCACGGCACCCAATATTCATCCAATAGAAACGATAAGAAAAAGAGCCGTTGGAGTTCCTGTTTTTCATTGGTCATGGATGGATATCCTTACTACAACTGAATTATTGCTGGAAAACAAAGATATTATCGATAAAGATCAAGCGATAATATTGCATGAATTTAGACGTTTTTTGAGCCACGAAAGCACTGGCGTTCGCGGTTACCACATGATGCCTAGCGAGTGGCCCCAACTAAACAAACATGTATCCGCAAATGGCAAGATTGATCCCAAAAGCGAAGATTCTAAATCTGTATTAAGTGCTTGGCATCAAGAAATACGCGATTTGTCGCTCATACTGAGCCGCCAAACAGGCACACCGGTATCAGAACAGCTCTCACGCAAACATAAAAAAAACCCTTCAATTAGATTCAATGATGAACTCGCAGTACTTAGCAAAACAAATCAACTAAAAGCTACTTTGGTAATCCCAGATGCTGCGGCTAATTTGGAGATAGTAGCTGATTTATCTAGACGAGCTTTCGATGTAGGCATGTCAATTAAAGCTCCAGAGCATAGGAAGTCAGCAAAAGCTCGCACCAAGTGGCTAATCAACCAGATAAACACAGATCTGACGGAAGATTTACATATTCAATTAAATTGGCCGGGGAAACTTGCTGCTACATTACATAGATATAACAAGGTAATGGCAGATATCGGTGTTGTAGAAAAGGACCGTACGGATAAGCAGCTTCTTAGCTTCAAAGTGTTTTATAGCCGAAGTACAGAAAAGCGGTTTTCCCAGCAGACCAATTTTATAGAAGACTTAGAAAAAATCGTCCCAGACTTTTATAGAGAAATCGGCCAAAACTTACGTGCTTGGAGCAAACCAGCCCCAAAAATCCCGCCAAATAAAACAAATGCTGATGATGTTGATGTGGCGTCAATCGCGGAAAACTCAGAAAAACCTGCGGAATAATCAATTGCTTTGAAGAAAAAACAACATTGGATACAGATCATCGCAATCGGACCTGTATCAGAGCTTTGTACCTACTGCATGCTCATAACCTTGAAATACTCAACCACCCCTTGGCTAATCTGGATGGGAATTGAAAGTTTCTTTGGCGTTTTTGGGGTGCAGCGTCTTTGGAAACACCGCCAAAACCTCTTCAGGCAATGAACTCGCAGGCTTCGACCGTTTGAACATTTCTTCTGTCCATTCGGGATTATCCTTGTCAGTTTTGATCATAGCTTTCATCTCACCCTTGGGAAATGCGGTGCATATTTTCTTCCGCGCATCATATCAATAATTGTGGTCATATTTGGCGCTCACTTGTTTGCCCAACCCAACCACCCTTCGCCCCACACAAAACGCATAGCTGCTAGTCCATCTCCGGCAATTGACCTATCGTCACACCAGTGAGATACCCCGCGCCTTCTATAGGAGATATTTATGACACTTCTTGTTGTTGGGGCCTCGGGCGCAACAGGCCATTTGTTGGTGCAGCAATTGCTGGAACGGGGCGAACATGTGCGCATGATTGTGCGTGCCACCGCAAGGCTGCCCAAAAACATCAAAAACCACGCAAATGCTGAGATTATCACTGCCAGCTTGCTGGATTTGAGCGATGAGGATTTGGCAAAGCATGTGGCTGGGTGCAGCGCTGTTGCTTCTTGCCTCGGGCATAATTTGAGTTTTAAAGGCATTTTTGGCCAGCCGCGCAGATTGGTTAGCGATGCCACGCGCCGCCTATGCGCGGCCATTAAGGCCAATAACCCACAAACGCCGGTTAAATTCGTGCTGATGAACAGCAGCGGTGTGCATCAGGAAAATGTCGATGCGCCCATCTGGTTTGCTCAGTCGCTCGTTATTGGTTTGCTGCGTGCGCTCGTGCCGCCGCATGTCGATAATGAAATGGCAGCAGCGGTTTTGCGCAGCGACATCGGCCAAAATGACCCGGACATTGAGTGGGCCATTGTGCGCCCGGATGCCTTGATTGATGCCGATGAGACATCACCGCGCATGCTACACCCCAGCCCTGTACGCAGCGCGATTTTTAACGCCGGTAAAACCAGCCGGATAAATGTTGCGGCCTTTATGGCCGATCTGATGGGCGACAAAGCCCTGTGGGACATTTGGAAAGGCCAAATGCCGATGATCTATAATACCGATTCCTTGCAGGACTAAGAATTGGCCTGCATGACGGGCGGCGAAAAGCGCAGGGACAGGCAGGACATGCCGCCGTCAATTTTCGCCGTTTCTGTGTTGCCCACCTGCCTTACATCATAGCCCGCCTTGGCCAAAATCTGTGCAGTTTTGGGAAAGCCAGCGGGCATCAGCACCAATTGGTTGAAGCGAATGGCGTTGGCCGCCGCTTCCTCTCCCGGTGCCGTGTGGATGATTTTGTAGCCCGCAAAACAGCCGCTATCGGCCAAGCGCTTTGTGGCCAAAATGGTGTTTTCATCCAATAGCGAACAATCGGTTTTGAAATGCAGCACGCCGGGCGGGGTTATCACCTCGCGCACTTTGTAGCCCCATGGCGCAACGATATCGCGCAGCGCCTCTATGCCAACCGCGTTGGTGCGCGCCGAGCGACCCACTAATATCTCGCGCTCGGTTGTTAAAATATCGCCGCCCTCAATGGTGGCCAGTGCTTCTGAAACAGGTGCTTCAATAATTGGCAAGTTTTTGTAAAACTGTTCCAATACGGGCTTCATCAACGTCGCTTCGCCAAGGCGGGAGGGCGCGCCGGGCCGCATGATGATCGCGCCTTGCGGCAGGCAAAGCGCAGCATCCTCGACGAAAACCGAATCCGGGTAATCTTCTAGCGCTGGCAGCGAGGTGACTTTTGCGCCGGTGGATTCCAGCAAATTCTTGTAATGCGCATGGTCCTTGGCGAATTGCGCGATATCAGGCGTGCCGGTGTCTTTGGCGCGCAAACCATGGGTAATGCTGTTGCTGGGCGCACGCATAATCGCATGGGTAAAACTGTAGGATCGTGCGCTCATGATTTCCTCGTACAAAGCTGGCGTCGAATCTGTTTATATGCAGGAGTAAAATAGTCAAAATTTTTCATGATGTGTGGGGCAAATAGGGCCGGTGCAGAATTCCAAAATACTGACATTGGCCATTTCGGGCTATCGCTCGATCCGCGATTTGGTGTTGCCGCTGGACCAGCTAACCGTCATCACCGGGGCCAATGGCAGCGGCAAATCCAGCCTCTACCGCGCCATCCGCTTGCTGGCAGATGTGGCGCAGGGGCGCGCCATTTCCGGGCTGGCGCATGAGGGCGGCTTGCAATCCACGCTGTGGGCCGGGCCGGAAAAAGTATCGCGCGCCATGAGGGCTGGCGACGTGCCCGTGCAAGGCAGCGTGCGGCGCGACACGATTGCGTTAAAACTGGGTTTTGCCTCTGAAGATTATGGCTATGCGATTGATCTTGGGCTGCCGGTTAGCTCGGGCGCGTCGCTGTTTAATCTCGACCCGGAAATTAAGACCGAGGTGCTTTGGGTGGGCGAGTATCTTAAACGCTCCAACGAGCTGGCGCGGCGCAGTGGTGGGGGTGTGCAACTGCTTGACGAAAGCGGGCGGCGGCGGATGGTGATGCACGATATTGCCAGCTATGACAGCATGATGACGCATGTGGCTGAGCCGGGCGATGCCGCCGAGCTGTTAGCGCTGCGTGAGCGGATGCGGGGCTGGCGGTTTTACGATCAGTTTCGCACCGATAAAGATGCCCCTGCCCGCCAACCACAAATCGGCACCCGCACGCCTGTATTGGATGCAAATGGCGCGAATTTCGCTGCCGCTGTTCAAACAATTCGCGAAATAGGCGATATTTCGGGACTTCACACCGCCATAGATGAAGCCTTCACGAAGTCACAAATCGAGGTTGTGGCGCGTGATGGATTGTTCGAAGTTGTCATGCGCCAGCACGGTTTATTGCGCCCGTTGCGCACGGCAGAATTGTCTGATGGAACGCTGCGTTATCTGCTTTTGGTCACCGCATTGCTAAGCCCGCGCCCGCCATCACTTTTGGTGCTGAATGAGCCGGAAAACAGTTTACATCCCAATCTGTTAGCGCCTTTGGCACGGTTAATTGCCAAGGCTGCACAAACATCGCAAATATTGGTGGTATCGCATGCCGCATCTCTGGTCGAAGCGTTGGAAGAAAGCACCCAGTGCCTGCGCTATGATCTGGTCAAAGAGCTGGGTGAAACACGCGTCGATGGCGCAGAACAAGTGCCGTGGAAATGGCCAAAACGCTAAGTTTTTAGTAGTTTTTTACCCCTATTGAGGAGATATAAAAAATGCTGTTACATGGCTCATGTCATTGCCAAGCCGTGCGTTTTACTGTCGAAGCGCCGCACCCCTATCCCTATAATTTATGCTATTGCACCATTTGCCGCAAAACCGCTGGCGCAGGCGGCTATGCCATCAACATTGGTGCTGAAAATGCGACCTTAAAAATTGAGGGCAAAGACAATATCGGCAGCTATCAGGCCCGCCTCGAAAACGGAGAACTAAGCCCCGCGGAACGAAAATTCTGCAACGTGTGCGCTACAGCCCTATGGGTCTGGGACCCCCGCTGGCCAGAGCTATTGCACCCGCATGCTTCCGCCATCGATACCGAGCTGCCAACACCGCCAGAAAAGACGCATTTGATGCTGTCTGCCAAGGCCCCATGGGTGCAGCCATGTGTGGGCGCGCGGGACAAGGAATTTGAGCAATACCCCGATGAAAGCATCGCTGCGTGGCACGAAAGGCTGGGGCTTGGCTAAGCTTTATTACGGAAAGACGGGCAATTCCATGGCAGGGCAAAACAGCTTTGTGATTTCTGTTTTTTCATCCAATGCTAGAATTTTAGTGAATGAATTGAAGCGCTTAATCTCACCTTCCACATCAAACAGCTCGCTGATAAACATCGCGGTTTTCGCTTGATCGCCCTTGCCCTTCAACATCTTGTTGCCAATGGCATCCATGCCTGCTTGCACCGAACCCAGGCTGCTCACAAGACTGCCGATGAAGGCCCGCATCATTGTGGTGCGGGAAAGAGCCGCTCGAACCAGCTCACTGGACGCATCTTTTGGCGCAAGTAAATCAGCGATTAAAAGTGTGCCATTTTTCGTGAAAACTGCTTCTTTTGCCAGTACCTGATCAGCAAATTTGGCAAGTTTCAAGAGCGCCAAAATCTTCGTTTCACGCTCATTTGAATTCATTGATGATAGCGCTTTATGAGCACCGCTCAACATGCATGTCCCATAGCGAGCAGCGGAGATATTAAGCATTTCAATGAGTGTCCGAAGCGCTGAAAAATCGCCCTCAGAAAACCGCAAATAAGCGCGTAATTCATTGTTACGCATCATGGTCGCGGTTTCGCCATCGATATTGAACTCATATTCGCAACATTCGGCCATAAAAGCGTTCGGACGGAAGTACATCCGGTCTTCCCCAGCCCGATCAATCAAGCTGTTCACAGCCTGGTAATTCGAGACAATCAACGCATTATCGTCAAGTTCAAAATCACCAGTAAACTGCACAGAATCMCGYGCGCCTACACATCCCTTTTCAGGCCAMTYCRCACAAGAGGTCTGGSTCKGGTARATRACRCCRCCATARCCGTTTTCTATATGGCCATCTTGCAGCTTTAGATACTCAAACTTGAAAACAATTTGGCCCGTCAGAACGGCGGGATCATGCCACAAACGAACCCAAACACCTTCCACTTGCGCAGTATTTTTCAATTGCGCCTGCGCCGAATTAGTAGTGAATACCCCACCAATAAGGAACAACAATAAACTAAACCAAATTTTTAAAACAACCACTTAYAATCTACCATTTCTAGTTCACTTCATTACAAACATTTACACCTTCGTACCACTCGCGGCCCTTGGCAATTTCCGCCTGAAAACAGCTCATGCGTTTTTGTAGATTTGYGTTTTGGTAACACAGCGCTGCAGCATTATCATGCCCCCATTCGGTATGCCCTTGAAGGTCCCAGGCAACACCACCATTCATGAGGTGGTGCATACATACAGCGGGGCGTACATCCATACGTAAACCGCCACAAACGCCATCAACAATTTCTTTGCTAAAAGTATCTCTACGGTTTTTATTAAAAGTGTTCGGRCCGTTTAGGTAATCACGGCAAGCATGGGGCAACGTTGTGTTTGCAGCAGCAACCGGGTTTTGTGCCGAGAAGCTGTTACATGTAGACAGAAAATCACGAACCTTYTGCCGGTCATTATTTCGTATTTCCAGCTTGGCCCCGCCATTGCCCGGATCAAGATTGATACGCGGATAATAACGAGAATTATTCTCAGTCAGAAGCCGAAAGAATGGAGAAGCTRTCGGCAACTTCAAGCCATAGCGCGCTWTRTTATCACGAGCGTTTGCAGATGCAATACGGTCCAAAGTTCCTAATAAAAACAGGTNATCGCCATTTTCAAATTGAATTTTCAGATTTGCGGTAGGCGGCGTAATATTGTCCTTTGGCGTCATTAAGGCCGTTATGTATGGAACGGGCTCATTGGGGTTGCAAACAGCCGAAAACAACAATGTGCGTGATATTTCTTCACTACCAAGAAAAGAGCTAACACGCGTGGCGTTGAGCAGTGCCCCTTGTGACGATGAGTAGTAATTCCACACAATTCCATTACTGCTTGCTTGCCCCTGAGCGCAAAGGGATAGAAACAAAATGGAAGCGACCACAAATGTGAGTAAGTTTTTCATAACTACCGGGTTCATTGTTATTAATAGGAACACAAGTTGAGACAGATTATCTCATAAGCTTTGGGCTGCAATGACAAGACGTCATGTACGGTATTCGTATATTTACCTATGGTCAATGGCATCATCTCCATTGATTGCAAGCAAGAATTTTACAGAAAATTTCATTTTTCCGAAGCTTTTTCAGCAAGAATTAAAGCACTCAATCTTTTGTATTCAGCGCTACCTTCTTCGTAAAATTCGAGTGGCTTTGAGTTGATTTTGTCACGGTATTGCATCAGCAAATGGCCCATTGTGACCAAGTCGCTCATGGACGCCATCTTGTAGACGCTATCATCTTCATTCCAGTAGGCCATCACGGCC
>NVXB01000081.1 GCA_002746425.1 Hyphomicrobiales bacterium
CGTCATGGTTTTATCTTTCGCAAAATGTGTTTCACGCCGCGTAACATAGGCACGTTGGGCAGGCAATTGAACTATAAATCAGATTTGCAAAATGATGAAAGGTTTTGCTTTTGGGTGGGAGCCTGCGCTTCTAGGCTACCATGGTAAATTGCCCCATCATGCCTGCATTTTCATGCTCCAATATATGACAATGATACATATAGGAGCGGTCAAGGTCCGCATAATCACTGAAGGTCAATAACAGGCGCGCACTTGTTTTTGAGGGTATAAGCACTGTGTATTTAAGCCCAGCTTCAGATTCATTCGGCGGCTTGCCATCACGATCCAAAATTCGGAACTGCACATCATGAATATGGAACGGATGAGCTTCAAAAAACGGATTTATTATGTGCCAGATTTCAGATGTACCGAGCTTCACAACTTCATCGATGCGCTGCATGTCCATGGACTTACCGTTAATGGTCATATTGTCGCCTTTACGGCCAAACATCATGCCAATTTTGCCAGCAAGCTAACAGCGGGTTTGCATTGATTACCGGGGCGATTATCCAGTATTTTAAACGAGCCGTTAGTGCCTTCGAGAATCTGTGTCATCTCCCCATGAAAGCTTGCAATGGCTAGGGTTCTGCTGATTAATGACACAGGCTTTTTGCATATTAAGATCATAGACGCGCACGCCATCGCTCAGTCCCCACTATTTAATGCGGGTACCTTAAGCAAGTGATAGCCGGTCTCAAATACCGTACCAGATGCTGAAAATGTACCGAATTTACGATAAGTCAAACCCGCTGCCCCAGCTGAAGCCACACCCAAGAACAATGTACGCCTTGAGGTGTTTATACTTTATCTTTGTATTTTTAATTATTATGTATGGTGAAATCTTACATATTGTTACGATAATCAATTGTTGCGCATGTAGTTTCAATAAAAACCTAATATGAATTTTTCGTTTAAACAACTTTGTAACCAAAATTACATGTATTCATTCATTTTAAAGGTATTGTAAATGCCTTCATGGAATTTATACTATACAAACCAACACATATTCTTTTACATTTTCCGCTTATCAAGAAATTTATGTTTAAGAAAACACCAGTACGTTCTTCGTGAGCGCCGCACCAGTAAATATGAGGGCGTGCTCACTTTCCTTCAGTCCAACGGCTGTGCGCCGCCGCCCTAGCCCGTAGACTAACATAGATTATCCGGTGGACAGCTCAAGACCATCGCCAACGACTATCAAATAGCGTAACTAGAAAGCAAAGGCATGAACAGGCCTAGAGTTTACAATAAAGCGGAGGTGATCTTGTCAAAGAATACCGACATGGAGTGCTTTAGCATTGATGAGAGCGGTTACACCGGGTTCGACCTTCTAAATCCTGATCAACATTTCCAAGGCGCCTCAGCGATCGCTATCAGTGATGAGGAAGCCGTTCGCCTCATCAAAGAACATTTCCCAAAGCTACAAGCGCCGGAACTCAAATACCGCTCGCTATCGCGGCGGAATGGCAATCACGATCGATTGCTATCTCTGCAGCGCGATATTCTAACTCAATTTAAGTGTGTGACTTACATCTGCGACAAGCGTTTCCTGTTGGTGTTGATGTTCGTCGACTACGCCGTTGAGCCATTCTACTATGAGAGGGGTATAGATTTTTACGCGAACGGCCAGAACTACGCTATGGCATCGCTGCTCACTCTCGCTGGGCCTACCCTCCTTGGACAACCGGCCTTCGATAACTTGCTCATGGCCTTCCAAAATGCTGTAAAGAAAAAGACCCCGACAGCGATAAGAGCGCTGCTAACCACTGCACGTGCAACGCAATGGCAGCAGCTACCAGAGGTGTTAGGCCCATTGGCTCAGTTCGCAGCCCCTGAGTGTCTCGATGCAATCGTAAACCCGGGCGTGAACACTGATGCTGCCTTTGTTGTGCTGCAAT
Organism: Hyphomicrobiales bacterium; assembly: GCA_002746425.1. Taxonomy (GTDB): domain Bacteria; phylum Pseudomonadota; class Alphaproteobacteria; order Rhizobiales. The sequence continues at coordinate 1,938 of NVXB01000081.1, forward strand.
CACTAATCAGCCGCATGGAAGTAATGGCCGATGCGGCCTACCGGGTTGAACATGACCAGTCCAAGAACCTCTTAAGGTACCGCGAACTTTTGCAGCGCTTCATCGATCATGATCAGGATATCGAGTTTCGACAGTCCCAGAGCGCCTCCATCAAATTTCCACTCAAGCTCGCCGAAGTAACCCAGGTGGATTCGAAAGCCAGTCCCGCAGTACAATTGGCCGACGTCATGATCGGAGCGGCAATCGAGGCCGCAAACAATACGTCGGGGCTACGATCAGGTGGACTAGATCCCGAGGCGTTGATGTCCCTCTATGGCGAGAACCAATTTATCCATTTGACCCCTTCCATCAACTTCGAAGAGCAGCGAAGGTTCAGAGAAGGAACTCAGGCGTCCGAAGTTATCGACTACTTCGCCGCCAACTTCTTCGGGCCGCCCAAAGCCTAGCTCGTAACGAACAGCGGCCTAACTACCCCGGAAGCCGAAAGCCCTTTAGCGTCTATTCTGCGTCAAACTTCATTTGTACGGCAAGGTTAGAGGTCATTACAGCCAAGGGCGCACACCGTGATATTGTCAGCAGGGTTGGCTTATGACGATCACTCGAGTGCCAAAGTAAATTTGGTCTCAAGGTTTGCACGCGAACGGCTGCTTTCGGGCATCAAATCTGGTGCTACGCTGCAGTACCAAAATGGTATTTTCACCTTTTTGAGATTGCCAAAACAAAACTGGCTTACCCGCTCAGCCGACCTTACCTCAATATTCTATAGCCTGCTAACCAATGCCAAACTTGCCAACTCACAAAGGTTGGGACAGCTCAGCATTCATTCTTCCATCCAAATGAAATTAAACGCCTAGAACTCAACTGCTTTACGAACCAAACATTTGCTGCCAACTCAGCAAAATGTCATTTTGTTGGGGCGCAACATTGTAGATCGCGCAGGCTATGGCGCGTGACATCGTGCTTGCGGCAGCCGCATTTAGCACGATGACATTTTCATACTCAATCTCTTCGGTTGAGAGTGCGAAAACCACATCGCCATCCATAGGCGTGTGGCAAGGCCATATGGCGCGGGCATAGCCATCATGGGCGCTGATGGCCAGTCGCTTGGCTTGTGCCTTGGATACTTTTGCGTTGGTGGCGATAACGCCGATTGTGGTGTTTTCTGCAGGTTTGGGTGCTTGTTTTAATCTGACTTCGGCAGCGCCAGCTATATCTTGTGACAGGCCCAATCCGCCAAATTCTGCATTATTTTCAAAGGGTGCCGCCCAAAAATTCGGCGCGTCTCCCATCGTGACTTGGCCGACGGCATTTACCGCAACATAGGCTGATACCATAAGGCCATCATTCAGAATGGTTTGCGCATAGCCAAATCCGCCGCGCAGATTGGCCGTTGTTGCGCCTAGCCCGGCACCAACACCGCCAACGGTAAAGTCTGAGTGTGCCGCAGCCATTGCATCGCGGCCCAGTTGTGCATAGGGCGAAGCGCCGTTCCAACTTTTGTCGCCGCCATTGGTGAGGTCAAACAGGATGGCGGATGGCACAATGGGCACGACCTGATCGCCAACGGCAAAACCTCGGCCCTGTTGGCGCAAACTTTCCGTCACGCCGGATGCAGCGTCCAGGCCAAATGCGGAGCCGCCTGATAAGACGATGGCATCGACATGGCTTACGGTGTTTTCGGGGGAGAGCAGCTCGGTTTCTCGGGTTCCGGGCGCGGCGCCCATCACATGCACCGATGCGAGCAATGGCCTTTCGCACAGCAATACTGTAACGCCGGAGCGCAAATTTGCGTTATCGGCGTGGCCAACCAAAATTGAGTTCAGTGCGCTTCTCATAACAACTCCCCAAAGAAAAAGGCCCGGTCAAAAACCGGGCCTTTCTATTAGCATAAATTTTAAATCAGATTAGTTGATCTGAGTGTATTTGCCATTCTGCCATTCGTAGAAAACGTAACCTGGAAGGGAAACGTCGCCTTTGCCATCAAATGCCAGGCTACCAAGAACAGAATTGAAGTCACCAGCGTTCAATGCAGCACGAACCGCATCATAGTCTGTGGAGCCAGCAGTTTCTGCAGCTTGGGCCCAAGTCTGGATGGCAGCATAGGTGTACAGCACATAGCCTTCGGTTGTTTTACCAGCATCTTTCAATGCTTTCACAACGTTTACGGCATTTGGGTTGTTCTCTGGGTTTGGAGAGAAGGTCATCAATGTGCCTGCGCCCGCTTCACCAGTAATTGCCCAATACTCATCAGTAACCAGCGCATCACCGGACATCAGAACAGTGTTCATACCCTGATCGCGCATCTGACGAACCATCAGACCAGCTTCAGTGTGGTAACCACCAACATAAAGAACGTCGATGCCAGCCTGCTTCAGTTTGGTAACCAGAGCGGTGTAATCTTTTTCACCAGCTGTATAGGCTTCGTACATGGCTGCAGTGCCACCGCCAGCTTCGTAAGAAGATTTGGTCGCATCGGCCAGGCCTTTACCGTAGGCAGTTTTATCGTGAACAAATGCCACTTTTTTGCCTGCAAAGTTTGCATTCAAATAAGCGCCAGCTGCTGCACCCTGCTGATCATCACGTCCACAAACACGATATGTACCGCCATCAGCGCCGCCGGGGCGCTCATCAGTCAGTTTTGGGTTTGTAGAAGCAGGCGAAATCTGAATGATGCCTTCTTCAGAGTATACTGCGGATGCAGGAATGGATGAGCCTGAGCAGAAATGGCCAGCCATGAAGACAACGCCAGCGCCAGCCATTTGGTTAGCTACAGCAACGGCCTGTTTTGGATCGCAAGCATCATCGCCTACTTCCAGCACCAGCTGTTGGCCAAGAACGCCGCCAGCTGCATTAATGTCTGCAACAGCTTGCTCAGCGCCTGTGCGCATTTGCTCACCGAAAGATGCATACTGACCGGTCATAGGACCAGCAGTCGCGATAGTGATGTCTGCATATGCAGCAGAAGCCATTGAGAGGCCTGCTGCCAAAGCAACACCAGCAAAAATTGATTTATTCATTTGGATCTCCTTTTGGAACGAATAGGGTTCCAACCCTCCAGATGTGGACGCATACCTCATCTTGCGGGCATTCAATCGTATTTTTCTAAAAATTGGTAGAGGAATATTACAAAAAACCAATATCGTCCTGTTACACAGTTAATCCGCGATACATTCTGGCTATATTTAACCTTCCAATAGGCAGTTGTTCCCGCAATTGGGATGGTTTTTACCTAATAGTAGTACAGCAGTGGCAAAAGACAGGATATTTAAGCTGTGGCCATTTGCTGTATGAGCCAGCTAGTTGTTGTGGGTAGAAACGCGGATAGGCTACATTGGGCGCATCACTAAGCAATGCTGGCTAATAAAATTTGCCGTGGCTAAAACAATTCAGACCTCAACAAGTGACAATTGTTGAGGTCTGAATGATTCGAGATCTGTTTGGCTGCGACTTAACTCAGGGCTGTTGATATCGATTCCAGTGCCTTTTCAGCATCCTGACCATTTGGGCCGCCAGCTTGTGCAAGGTCAGGCTTACCGCCGCCGCCCTGCCCGCCAAGTGCGGCGGCTGCAAGCTTAACCAAATCAACGGCGCTAAAGCGATCCGTCAAATCTTTGGACACACCAACCGACACGCCCGCTTTGCCATCGCTACCGACCGTGATCAGTACAATGACCGAGCTGCCAAGTTTTTGGCGCGCCTGATCGACCAAGCCGCGTAAATCCTTGGGTGAAACGCCCTGAATAACGCGGCCAAAATATTTGAAGCCGTCCAGCTCCTTTGCAGCGTCGGCAATGCCGCTCAGCGCCAGTTTTGCTCGTGCATCGGCCAGTTCTTTTTCCAACCGGCGACGATCTGCCAATAGCGCATCGACGCGATTGGCAGCTTCTGCCGGGGTGGATTTCATAGCATCGGCAACGGCGCGCAAATTCTGATCTTGTTGTTTGAGATAGAGACGCGCCGCATTTCCTGTCAGGGCCTCAACCCGGCGAATGCCAGAGGCAACCGCGCCTTCTGAGACTATCGTTACAAGACCAATCTCACCCGTGTGATTGACATGAGTACCGCCGCACAGCTCCATCGAATAAGTATCGCCAGCAATATTGGTGCCCATGGTGACGACACGAACTTCTTCGCCATACTTCTCGCCGAAGAGTGCCATAGCACCAGCTTCAATGGCATCATCAACCCCCATAAGGCGGGTTTCTACGGGCGCATCCTGAAGCACAATCGCGTTGGCGATGGCCTCGACTTTGCTCATCTCGTCGCTATCAACACCCTTTTGATGGGAGAAATCAAAGCGGAGACTATCCGGCCCAACACGAGAGCCTTTTTGTGCCACATGCGGTCCCAGAACCTGCCGAAGAGCTTCATGGAGCAAATGGGTTGCCGAATGGTTTTTTCGAATTTCCGAGCGGCGGATTTGATCAACAATCAATGTGCCAGATTGGCCCGGCTCCACTGTTTCACCAGAACCGATTGTGACTTGATGAATGAAAAGACCGGATGCCTTCTTCAAAACATCTTTTACCGTGACCTCGGCATTTTCCAGTTTGATCGTACCACGATCCCCGACCTGACCACCCGATTCTGCATAAAACGGCGTCTGGTTGAAAATCAGTGAGACCTTATCTCCCTGAGACGCGGAGGGTACACTCTTCCCGTCTTTTACGATTGCCAATAATTGCGCATCGGCCTGGGTTTGCTCGTAACCCAAAAACTCTGTCGGCGTTAGGGTGCCTGCAAGTTCCAGCCAAATCTTTTCAGTCGCGGCATCACCGGAGCCAGACCAATTGGCACGGGCCAGCGTTTTTTGCTCTTGCATAGCGGTGTTGAACGCATCGACATCCACCTCAATGCTGCGATTGCGCAAGGCGTCCTGCGTGAGATCAAGCGGAAAACCATAGGTATCATAGAGCGTAAAGGCGGTGCGACCATCAAAGGTGTCACCTGCGCCAAGGCTCTCGCTTGCATCGTCCAAAAGAGACAAGCCGCGCGATAGCGTTTTGCGAAAACGCTCTTCTTCCATACGCAGCGTTTCTGTGATCATGGCTTCGGCGCGTTGCAGCTCTGGAAAAGCCTGCCCCATTTCGCGCACCAATGTTGGCACCAATTTGTATATCAATGGATCTTCGGAACCCAGCAGATGGGCATGGCGCATGGCCCGCCGCATGATGCGGCGCAGCACATATCCTCGCCCCTCATTGGAAGGCATAACGCCATCCGCCAGCAAAAAGCTTGTCGCGCGCAAATGATCGGCAATGACCCGGTGACTGGCAAGACTATCGCCTTCAGCTTTAACACCGGTTGCTTCTTCGCCAGCTGAAATCAGCGCCTGAAACAGATCAATATCGTAATTGTTGTGAACGCCCTGAAGCACAGCCGCGATGCGTTCCAGCCCCATTCCGGTATCTATGGATGGTTTTGGAAGGTTTACGCGATTGTCGGAATCCATCTGTTCATATTGCATGAACACCAGATTCCAAATCTCGATAAAGCGATCRCCATCTTCWTCCGGGCTRCCYGGAGGGCCGCCCCAAATATGCTCGCCATGATCATAAAATAATTCAGAACAGGGACCGCAAGGGCCCGTATCGCCCATGGCCCAAAAATTATCRCTTGTGGCAATTCGAATAATACGCTCGTCCGGCAGRCCGGCTATTTTCTTCCAYARATTAAAGGCGTCATCATCATCATGGTAGACGGTCACCAGTATCTTGTCTTTATCCAAGCCATACTCGCCGGTRATCAAATTCCAGGCATGATAAATRGCCTGTTCCTTGAAATARTCCCCAAAGGAAAAGTTACCCAGCATCTCAAAAAAWGTGTGATGRCGTGCGGTATAGCCAACATTATCCAGGTCATTATGCTTGCCCCCGGCGCGCACACATTTTTGGGAGGTCACGGCGCGCGGAACATCGGACGCAGTTGCGCCAGTGAAATAGTCCTTGAACTGAACCATCCCCGCATTGGTAAACATCAGTGTTGGATCATTACGCGGAACCAACGGACTGGAAGGCAGAATGGCGTGGCCATTCTTTTCAAAATAACTAAGGAATGCCGCGCGGATATCGTTGACGCCAGCCATATGTCACTCTTTCACAATTCAAACTTGCACAATTTAAACATGGAAGAAGTCAGTTAAGTGCATTTGTGCTGACATCATAAACAACCAGCATTTTGGGCACCTTCAATCAGATTCCCAATTTTTCAATGCGCAAAAGCGGCATGATTTTGCCATTCTATTTCGCATTTACACCAAGACTTCCCCCAACAGGTTTCGGTGTTTTAGCGGGGCTACTGCGCGCTGTCTACACCTGCGAAACCGGGCATATCCTTGCGCCGTATAAATTAGCCATTTTTTTGCTTTTGCTAGAAGAAGGTGCTCCTCATTCTGGAGCAATTTACATCATCAAAAAAGGAGCTGCAAAAAATCRCAGCTCCTTGTTCAAAATAKACCAGTTCAACTGAAACTATGCGTTTGCAGCTTTATCGCTRTCGTCTGATTTMCCAGATTCKCCCGGCAATACRGCATCACGGATCAAACCMGCACTCTGCCGAATAGCCTTTTCTATAACATCGGCAACATCGGGATTCTCTTTCAGGAATTTCTTGGAATTCTCACGCCCCTGCCCRAGACGCTGGCTATCATAGGAAAACCATGAGCCYGACTTTTCAACAATRCCAGCTTTAACGCCTAAATCCAGCAATTCACCGGTACGCGAAACACCCTCGCCATACATGATATCAAATTCAACCTGTTTGAATGGCGGCGCAACTTTGTTTTTGACAACCTTGATACGTGTCTGATTGCCAACGACTTCATCACGGTCCTTGATCGCACCAATTCTGCGAATATCCAGTCGAACAGTTGCGTAAAATTTTAGTGCATTGCCACCGGTTGTTGTTTCGGGGCTACCAAACATCACACCAATCTTCATGCGAATTTGGTTGATGAAAATCACCATTGTGTTGGACTTGGAAATGGATGCGGTCAGTTTACGAAGCGCCTGGCTCATCAACCTGGCTTGCAAGCCAGGAAGTGAATCTCCCATCTCGCCTTCAAGCTCTGCACGCGGTGTGAGGGCAGCAACAGAATCGATCACCAGAACATCAACAGCGCCAGAGCGGATAAGCGTGTCTGTAATTTCCAGCGCCTGCTCGCCAGTATCGGGCTGCGAAATCAACAGATCATCAAGATTGACACCAAGCTTACCGGCATAAACCGGATCAAGAGCGTGTTCCGCATCAATAAAAGCACACACCCCGCCCAGTTTTTGAGCCTCAGCGATGGTATGAAGGGCCATGGTTGTTTTGCCTGAAGATTCAGGGCCGTAAATTTCAATAACACGTCCGCGGGGCAAACCACCAACACCCAGAGCAATATCGAGCCCCAAGCAACCGGAGGGAATTGTTGCAATCTCTACAACATTATCCTGTCCCAAGCGCATGATTGAACCCTTGCCAAAAGCACGTTCAATCTGGCTTAGCGCGGCATCAAGCGCTTTTGTTTTATCCATACCTATTCCATCAACCAGTTTTAAAGAATTTTGCATATGAACGCCCTTTGTTCCATTTACTCTGCACCATGGCAATTGGATTAAATGTACACCATTTGTTCTCAAWATGCAACAACCACTTAAGGTRTTGAAAATAATATTTAAATTAGATTTGTTCTTAAATTGTCCACAAATTATTCCTCTTTACACAGATACGCGAATATGGTTCAGAATACAGAATTTGGGGGCACCACAGAGAATACCGATTCGCAAATACCAGATGGAGAAATGAAATGTGAGCTGCTTATTGGCCCGTTGTTTTTGATCGGGATACAAGGTTGGACAGGGCCGACAGGAAACTGGATTTGACCATGAATTTCCCATCTGGAAAGGGCTCAAACAACCACCCTCTTTTGGCAAAAACACGCCTGATAAAAAGGCAAAAGACAAGCGCCAGAATACCGGCGAAAACAACATCACTAAAGTAATGTGCACCCACAATGACGCGGGTGAATGCCAAACTCGCGCCTGTAATGAAAGCAATCGGCATCAACCTTGGCATTAAGRTCGATACGATGGCCACCAAAGCGAAAGAAGTGGTCGCATGGCCCGATGGGAAGCCCGCAAAGCTTGCATCAAAGGTCAGCGGATCAAAAAACAGATGACCATAGGCTTCCAGATGCTTGGGCCGTGCCCGCCCAATAAGCTGCTTGACCACCATCACCAGCAGCCCGGACCCGGCAATGCACACCAGCCAATAGGCGGCAAAAGCATTGATCTGGCGTGCCTGGCGCAACACATCGGCTGTTTTGGAACGGATCCGCACGACGATCATCGAAATGATGATAATTGCACTCACYGCAATATACAGATCTGACTTTCCWAGGTCTGTTAATTGCCGGGCAAGACCGCGCAATTCCGGATCCAGGGTCTTGGTCCATCGGGTAATTGGGACATCGACATACAGCACCAATGCCAACCAAAAYGCTGCTAATGAGAGCAATACCAACAGCAGCTGCCAGCCCAGTTTTGGCAGTAAAACAACATCTGAATTGCGGTCCTTGCCTTTTATAAGCAAGCCAAAATCGCGGAAGAGCACTGTAAGYACACCACCGACGCAACCTGGTATTTTTGACAGGAACATTAAACTGAATCCAAAAGATTACCCGCYGACTTTATCGCGGTATTTAGCACCTGCCACCCAATAACAACGAATGAGCGTGGCTGCCACAGAAATTTATGGCTTAAGCCTTTTGCAAGGCAGGGCCCGGACCTGTGGATTCTCGCACAACAAGTTCCACCGGCCAGACTTTGCGCTCTGGAATATCGTTTGGTGTGCGGATTCTTTTGAGCAAGATGCGGCTGACTTCTGTGCCAGCTTCACGAATGGAAGAGCGCACCGTCGTGAGCGGCGGGCGCATGTGATCGGCCTTTAAAAACGGTAATCCATCATCATGCGTGATGAGGGAAATGTCTTTGCCCAGTTGCAATCCGGCCTGCTCCACCGCGCGGGATACGCCCAGCCCCATCAATGTACTGGAGCACACAATTGCCGTTGGCGCATTATCATTTGCCAGTTGTTGGCGCGTGAACCGGTAGCCGTTCTCCTCGTTCATATCGCCAGAACAGGTGAGTTCCTTATCAAATTCAATGCCGTTATCGGCCAAGGCGCTGCGGTATCCCATCTCCCGGTGACGGGCAAACATCATGACTTTAGCGCTGTGGTTAAACAATGCAATCCGCCGGTGCCCGGTCTCGATCAGAAATTGCGTGGCGGTCGAAAATGCGTCTTCATTATCAATGTCCAAATAGGCATAAGCGCCGTTAATGTCGCACCTGCCATGCAACACGAATGGCATATTTGCATCCAACAGCATTCGAATTCTGGGGTCCTGAATACGCGGGGAAGACAAAATGAGACCATCGACCCTGCCCTCAGAAATGATCCGCTTATAGTGCTCCATTTCCATATCGATAGAGGCAATAGAGACGAGTATATCGATGTCTCTGGGGCCAAGATACTCGCCRACACCGGCCAGAAACTCCACAAAATGCGGRTCRACCAGCAAATTGTTATTGGCCGAGATGACAATGCCGATTGTGCTGGAATGCCCGGTCGCCAATCGGCGCGCACTGGCATTGGCACGATAGCCAAGCTCCGCTGCGGCCTGCGTAACACGGGCGCGCGTTGCCTCCTTGACTTCCGGATAGCCATTTAAAGCTCGGCTAACCGTGGTCTGGGACAGGCCCAAATGCTTCGACAAGTCTTTTAAATTCATATAATTATGCACTCAAATTCAACTGGTTACACGAAAYGGGCATTARAGAAYTCATTGGGACAGGCGATGCCATCCTCGYGAAGTCNRRRKCMRGTAAGGCCTARCAAGGYCAGATTNWRGGKTGAYCGRAAAYCCGCCAAAGCGCCTTCAATTTCCTAAKTTCGGTCAGYTTTGACGCTTCGTCAACCACTAAGTTGTKATRCGTYGYAATATGYTTAGCTCAGGTTGCAGTGCACAATRAACTCCYAAAAAGCATTCTTGACTTACCTGCGACAAAATGTTCCCATAAGGAAATCCAAAGCGCTTTGGAAAACATCYTCRRATKGRTTTCARRCGTAAATTGGATCATAAACGACGCATTAAGGACAYAGTGATGATRGCCTTGGCTGGGATGATGCGCAGGCATCAAATCTGGCATGAGTATTGTTGCTTTTYCTTGTGAATTCACGAGTGTCAGYCGCTGCATTTGACGCGTATTGCGCTCCATTAACATGATAGGGAGGACTAATTATGRAACTTCGCAATTCACTTCTGGCATTTGCAGGCCTTGCCGCAATGATTGCCGGTTCTGYACAGGCTGCAGAGCTATCAATCGTGTCAGGCTCCGTTGGCCGCGATCTGGAAATTCTACGTGGCAATCTTGATATTTTTGAGGCWGATACMGGYAACACTGTCAGTATTGTCTCCATGCCGCCTTCCACAACYGATCAGTTCGGTCAGTACGCTTTGTGGCTTGCCGCGCAAAACGAAGACATTGATGTGTATCGTACAGATGTGATTTGGGCACCTCAGCTTGCCACTCACTTTGTCGATCTGTCCGAAGCCGCAGCAGATGTTGCCGGCTCTCACTTCCCATCCATCATTGAATCACAAACTGTGAATGGCCGTTTGGTTGCCATTCCTATGTTTACCGATGCTCCTGCGCTTTATTACCGCAAGGATTTGCTGGAAAAACACGGCGCATCTGTTCCAAGYACATGGGCAGAGCTGACCGCGACCGCGCAAACCGTGCAAGATGCAGAGCGCGCTGAAGGCAATGACGGCATTTATGGGTTTGTTTTTCAGGGCTCCGCCTATGAAGGCCTGACTTGCGATGCGCTTGAGTGGGTCAAATCCCATGGCGGCGGCCAAATCGTTGAATCTGATGGCACCATCTCCATCAACAATGAAAACGCTGCAAAAGCTTTGAAAGTTGCTGCGTCTTGGATCGGCACAATCTCTCCAAAGGGTGTTCTTGCTTATAAGGAAGAAGATTCACGCGGCGTATGGCAGACCGGAAACGCTGTTTTCATGCGTAACTGGCCTTATGCGTTCTCGCTGGGCAATGCGGATGATTCTGCTGTGAAAGGCAAATTTGACGTTGCGCCTCTGCCCGTTGGTGAAGGTGGCTCAGGCTCTGCGGCAACACTGGGTGGCTGGAATTTGGCTGTGTCCAAATATTCTAAAAACCCTGATGCTGCGGTCGCACTGGCGATGTTCCTGGCTTCTGAAGAAGTTCAGAAGCGTCGCGCCATCGACATCACCCGCCTGCCAACCATCGTATCGCYTTATGATGATCCAGAAGTTGCGGYTGCACAGCCCATCATTCCACGTTGGAAAAACGTGTTCCTGAACGCTGTGCCGCGCCCTTCTGCACCAACAAAGCAGAAYTATAACGAGGTTTCTAAAGAGTTCTGGACTGCGGTTCACAACACTTTGTCCGGCAATGGTACTGCGGAAGAAAACCTGACGCAGCTTGAGCGTCGCCTTAAACGCCTCAAAGGTTCTGGCTGGCGCTAGGGGCCTTACGGCCTCCGCTCAAAACGTAAAAACCTCAGCCGCCCAGCACATACCGTGGGCGGCTGATTATTAGGCCAAGCATAAACCGGCAAAGGGAATTCAATGGCCCAAGCAGCAGTAGCGAAGTCGCAACTTTCTCGAGAGCGCATCCGCGCCGCCTGGATATTCCTGGTGCCAATGCTTGCAATACTGGCGTTAGTCGCTGGATGGCCACTTGCCAAAACCATTTATTTCAGCTTCACCGACGCGTCTTTGAACAACCTTAGCGATGCCCAGTTTATCGGCATCCGCAACTATATTGAATATGTCGACTACGGCGGTGGCGAGGGCGAATATTACGGCCTGCTTGCCGAGCCCGGCTGGTGGCGCTCGGTGTGGAACACCATCTGGTTTTCTGTCACATCCGTGCTGTTTGAAACCTTCTTCGGCATGATCATCGCGCTGATGCTCAACGCGGAATTCAAAGGACGCGGCTTTGTACGCGCCGCCGTTCTGGTGCCCTGGGCCATTCCCACCATCGTCTCTGCCAAAATGTGGGCCTGGATGATGCATGACCAATTCGGCATCCTCAACGACATGTTGATGAGAATTGGCGCGATCTCCGAGCCGGTTGCATGGACTGCCACGCCGGACACCGCGATGATTGCCGTGCTGATCGTCGATATCTGGAAAACCACACCCTTTATGGCCCTGTTGATCTTGGCAGGCATGCAAATGCTGCCGGGCGATATCTATGAAGCCGCAAAAATCGATGGCGTACATCCGGTAAAGGTCTTCTTCAAGATCACCCTGCCGCTGATCCGCCCTGCCGTCATGGTCGCCATTATCTTCCGCGCCTTGGATGCCCTGCGCGTCTTCGATCTGATCTATGTGCTGACACCCAACAGTGAGCAAACCCGAACGATGTCGGTTTGGGCACAGGAGAATCTGTTTCAATTTATTGGACCGGGACGGTTTGCACTGGGCTCAGCCGCCTCAACCATGTTGTTCCTGATCATCGCACTCATCACAATTCTCTACCTGAAACTGGGGCGTGTGAATCTGGAGGGTAGCGGGCGATGAACATGATGAAACTTTTAAAAACCACCGCATTCTACGCCCTTGTCGTCTTTATCGTCGTGGAATCCATTTTTCCGTTTTATTATGCGATCCTGACCAGCTTCAAATCCGGTCAGGCCATCTTTGAAATCGACTACATCATTAAGGATTTCGACTGGAGCAATTATATATCCGTTCTTAGCTCCGGCACTTTTCCGCGAAATGTCCTCAACTCCGTATTTGTCTCCACAGTTGTCGTTATCATTTCGCTGTTTCTGGCCGTTACCGCAGCTTTCGCCCTATCGCGCATTCGCTTTCGCGGTCGCAGCTTGTTGCTGCTCACCATCCTGTCCGTCTCTATGTTCCCGCAAATTGCGGTGCTGGCGGGCCTGTTTGAGCTGATCCGCGGCATGGGCATCTACAATTCGCCGTTCGCGCTAATCTTTTCCTACATGATTTTCACCCTGCCCTTCACGGTCTGGATTTTGACGACATTCATGCGGGACATGCCCATTGAAATTGAAGAGGCCGCGATTGTTGATGGTGCCTCGCCTTGGGTCATTATAACAAAAGTGTTTTTGCCGCTTATGTGGCCCGCCATGGTCACCACCGGCCTGCTGGCGTTTATTGCAGCGTGGAACGAGTTCCTGTTTGCACTAACATTTGTATCGAACGATGACCAACGCACGGTTCCTGTCGCCATCGCGCTTATATCGGGCGCGAGCGAGTTCGAGCTGCCGTGGGGCAATATCATGGCCGCCTCCGTCATCGTAACAATACCGCTTATTGTGCTGGTGCTCATCTTCCAACGCAAAATCATTTCCGGCCTCACCGCCGGTGGCGTGAAGGGCTAAATCGCGATGAATAAAGCCATCATCGATCCGTTATTTGGCAACGATATCAACCTATCCCAAGACCCCAATTGGTGGCGCGGCGCGGTTATTTATCAAGTCTATCCACGCTCGTTTCAAGATAGCAATGGCGATGGTGTGGGCGATCTTGCCGGCATCACCAGCCGCCTTGGCTACATTGCCGAGCTTGGCGTTGATGCCATCTGGGTATCGCCGTTCTTCACATCGCCAATGAAAGACTTTGGCTATGATGTGTCGAATTACTGCGATGTTGACCCTCTTTTTGGCACCCTGGCCGATTTTGACCACCTCATTGAGGAAGCCCACCGCCTTGGGTTAAAAGTCATAATCGATCAGGTCCTGAGCCACACATCTAGCCAGCACCCGTGGTTTGAAGAAAGCCGCAAGGCGGCGGATAATGCACAATCAGACTGGTATGTCTGGGCCGATGCCAAACCCGATGGCAGCCCACCCAACAACTGGCTGTCTATATTTGGCGGTTCAGCATGGGAGTGGGACACCACACGCTGCCAGTATTTTTTGCATAATTTTCTGGCAGAGCAGCCAGACCTCAATTTTCATAATCCAGATGTTCAAGATGCCCTGCTGGAAACAGTAAAATTCTGGCTAGAGCGCGGTGTCGATGGTTTCCGGCTTGATACGGTGAATTTCTTTTTTCACTCGCAAGGCCTGGAGAACAACCCTGCCCTGCCCGCAGATCAGCGTGATTTTACAACCGCCCCAAGGGTTAACCCCTATAATTACCAAAGCCACCGCTTTGATAAGAGCCGGCCGGAAAACATAGATTTTTTGCGCCGTTTCCGTGCATTACTCGATCTTTATCCCGGCACCACGAGTGTCGGCGAAGTTGGCGATGCGGAGCACCAGCTTGGCATTATGGCAGATTACACCAGCGGCAATGAYAAGCTGCACATGTGCTACACTTTTGATTTCTTGAGCTCCCTATTTACCGCAGGGCATTTTCAGGATCGGATTGCGAAATTCGAGGAGATTGTCGGCGATGGTTGGGCCTGCTGGGCGTTTTCCAACCATGATGTGCAACGCCAYATCACCCGKTGGACTGAAGRTGCTGATCTTTCCGAACAACASGTCAATCAACTGGCAAAAACRGTTGCCAGCCTGCTGCTGTGCCTGCGCGGTTCTGTGTGCCTGTATCAGGGYGAAGAGCTGGGCTTTCCTGAAGCAGACATTRCTTTTRAAGATTTRGCCGATCCATATGGCATMCGKTTTTGKCCGAAATTCAAAGGCCGGGATGGCTGCCGCACCCCCATGGCCTGGCAAAGCGATGCCATCAATAGCGGGTTTTCACAAAACACCCCATGGCTGCCRCTTAGCCATGAACATGTCAGCAGAGCCGTCGACACGCAAAGCCGAGATGATCAATCGGTTTTGATRCATTACAGGCARTTTTTGAAACTGCGCCARCGGCACACAGCRCTRAAAACGGGYAGCATTGARCTGYTCAAMTCRCCMGATCAYAGCGCTGTCCTTGCCTTCAAACGTGCCGCAAATGAAGCTGTTTTATGTGTGTTCAACTTGTCCGACAAGCCAATTTCCTGGCCCATACCAGCGGGCATGAAAGTGGCACGCATGGAAGATGATGCCCCCAATTCGGGCCACAACAGCCGGTGTGATGACACGCATATTCACCTAAACCAGTACGATGCCTTTATTGGGCATATTGAATGATGAAAATTCTCTTGGAGAGAAACCCATGGTAGATCTGACCCTCAAAGACATCCAAAAATCCTTCGGCCAGGTCGAGGTGCTGCGCGGCATCGACCTTGATATCAAATCCGGTGAATTCATTGTTTTTGTCGGCCCATCCGGCTGTGGCAAGTCAACTTTACTGCGCCTTATTGCAGGCTTGGAAGACATCACCAGCGGCTCCCTGTCTATTAACGGCAAGGTGGTCAACGATCTACCGCCAAAAGATCGCGGCATTGCCATGGTATTCCAATCCTATGCTCTGTATCCGCATATGACGGTCTTTGAGAACATGGCTTTTGGCCTGAAATTGGCTGGTGGCGGCAAGCCGGAAGTTGAAAAACATGTCCACGAAGCTGCGGAAATTCTGCAACTGACCCCTTTGTTGGAACGCCTGCCAAAAGAGCTTTCTGGTGGCCAGCGCCAACGCGTTGCCATTGGCCGTGCGATTGTGCGCAAACCAGATATATTCCTGTTTGATGAGCCTCTGTCTAACCTGGATGCCGCTTTGCGGGTGCAGACACGCATTGAAATTGCCAAATTAAACGAATCCATGCCGCAAACCACCATGATTTATGTGACCCATGATCAGGTAGAGGCGATGACGCTGGCGGATCGTATTGTTGTGCTGCATGGCGGCATTGTGGAGCAAGTTGGCTCTCCGATGGATTTGTATCACCACCCGGACAATATGTTTGTTGCGCGCTTTATCGGCTCTCCGTCGATGAACCTCATCCCCTGCACAATCACCGGCCATGGCGACAGCGCGTTGGTGCAACCTGCCTTTGGCAGCTCGGTTTCTGTGCCGATACCGGTCTCTAGTTCCGTTACCAATGAAAGCGGGCATCTTGGTGTGCGCCCGGAACATTTGCGCATTGCCGCGAGCGGTGTTGAAGGGCTTTTCTCCGGTAAAGTCGATATTGTTGAAAAGCTTGGCGAGAACCAGCTGGTGCATGTTATTGCCAGCGATTCCCACATTCCAATCATTGCCAAGGTCGATGGCAACATGAATGTCACCCGCGGTGAAACGGTTACGATTGAAGCAACAGCCGATGATTTGCATCTGTTTGATAACAAGGAACAAGCATTCAAACGCAAAGCTTGATAGGGTGCCAAATTCTAGGGTCTACCCCCTAAACTCAATCAGGATATCGCATTGGCTCATTCATTCTGTGCGTTTGGCGGCGCGCATATAGACCGTATCGGGATGTTCGACACGGCGTTTCACTTAGGACAGTCGCATCCCGGCCACTGGCATCAAAATTTGGGCGGTGTTGCCGCCAATGTGGCGTGCCATTTGCAAAGATTTAGCGATGCATCCGTTTCTTTTGCGGGTCTGTTTGGTGATGATGATGCTGCCCAATGGATTCAGAGCGAGCTGAACCAATGCGGTTTACAACTCATGCCAAACCAGCCGCTGCAAGCGGCATCTCCCAGCTATACAGCGATTCATCAGCAAGACGGCGCGGTCATTGCTGGCCTTTCAGATATGGTGCTGTATCGCCAAATGGACGCTGATTGGGCGCAAAAAGCTGCCCAATTTGGCAAAGCCAGCTCGATCTGGGTTGTCGATACCAATATGTCTGGCGCAGCTCTGCAAATTTTGGGCGAAATGAAAGGGCAAAGCAGCCTTTATATCGTCGCGGTTTCACCCGCCAAAATGCAGCCAGTGGTGCAAAATATTCAGCACATTGACGGGCTTATCTGCAATTTAGCGGAGGCGCGAGAATTGCTGGGCCAACAAAGCGTCAACGTAGCGGATGCAGCCCGCGCGTTAAACCAGTTGGGCTTAGCCCACGCCATCATCACCGATGGAGCCAATCCATGTGTCAGTTCCAAAACAGATGAAGAGCTCCAGAGCGCGCAACCGAACCCAATCGATAGCTCGGCCCATTTGACCGGGGCTGGCGATGCCTTTGCAGCGGCCTTCTTGCACAGCTATTTTATGGCTCATCCGCAAAACTGCCAATTTGCCCTGTCTCATGCTGTCAATTGCGCAACGCTTGCGTTACAGCAACCGCAAACTTGCCCGGCTTTAAGCTGGCAAGATATCCGCGAATTTCAAGCGAGCAACGAATGAACCTGCAAGACCTGATCGTCATATCGCCGGAAGTGCAATCCGCGATTTCCAACAATAAGCCCGTCGTGGCTTTGGAATCGACCATCATCACCCACGGCATGCCTTGGCCTGAAAACCTGGAAACGGCAAAACGCGTCGAGAACACCATCTATGATGAAGGGGTTACACCCGCCACAATTGCGGTGGTTGGTCACAAAATTCGTGTAGGCTTGAGCGCTGAGGAATTGCTCTCGCTCGCCCAAACAAAAGACGTGCGAAAATTGTCTCGTGCGGATATCGCACATGCTTTGGTGTGCGGTGACACCGGTTCTACAACTGTAGCCGCGACCATGCTGTGCGCTCATCTCGCTGGCATTCAGGTTTTTGCCACTGGCGGGCTTGGAGGTGTACACCGCGATGTCATTGAAACTATGGATGTTTCTGCCGATTTAGGGGAGTTTGAGCGCACCCCGGTGCTGGTCGTATGTGCCGGTGTTAAAGCCATTTTAGACATAGCAAAAACGCTGGAAAAATTGGAAACACTCGGGATTCCTGTAGTTGCCTATAATCAAGACACCTTTCCGGCCTTTTGGTCCAGCGATAGCGGCCTAAAAGCACCCCTTCGTATGAACACGCCGGAGGCTATTGCACGGCTTGTTCAAACGCGCAAAACACTGGGTCAAAATGAAGGTGTTATCGTTGCCAATCCGGTCGCCCCAGAGGATGAAATATTGAAGCAGGAAATGGAACCTGTCATTGCTCAGGCCCTGAGTGAAGCCAAGCAGAAATCCATTACCGGTAAAGCCATTACACCGTTCCTACTGCAACGCATATTTGAGCTGACCAACGGCAAAAGCCTGGCAACAAACATTGCTTTGGTTGAAAGCAATGCCCGCTTGGCATCAAAAATTGCGGTGCAATTAGCTAAACGTTCTTAGGGTTTTAGCGCCCTTCCAGGACATCTTTTACAGCTGTCGCCAGCTGTTTAAGGGAGAACGGTTTTGGCAAGAATGAGAAAGTTTCATTCTCGTCCAAATTCTTGGCAAAGGCGTCTTCGGCATAGCCGGATACGAAGATAATTTTAAGATCTGGCTGGGTCTCACGAAGCTTTTTCAGCAAGGTGGGACCGTCCATCTCAGGCATCATCACATCGGAAATAACCAGATCAACCTTGTGGTCAATCTCGTCCATCACCTCAAGTGCATCAACGCCCGTTGCGGCCTCATGAACAGTGTAGCCACGAGAGGCCAAAGCCCGCGCTGCAAAGGCCCGCACGGCCTCCTCATCTTCCACCAAAAGTATAGATGCTGTCCCGGTTAGATCAGTTGGACCTTCCTCGACCTTTTTGGTCTCAGGAACAACCTCTTCACCCTCAACTTCCACATGCCGAGCACAACAGTTAAAAAAAGCTTTAGGTAAAGAATTTAAGCTGATCACTCCTGGCATTCGTCCTGCTGGCAG
>NVXB01000082.1 GCA_002746425.1 Hyphomicrobiales bacterium
GGCATGCTTGCTTTTGATACCAGTGGACGTGCTTTGCCGGCTGATTTCTCAAAATTTGGCTATTATCCGCAAGAATCCTGATCCATTGTATCAGCCGTGATATGTGGCGGGTACAGGAGTTAAGATGGAAGCTGATTTTGTCATTATTGGCGCGGGTTCTGCCGGGTGCGCGCTGGCCTATCGCTTGTCGGAAAGTGGCAAGCACAAGGTGCTGATCATCGAGTTTGGTGGCAGCGATGCGGGCCCCTTTATCCAGATGCCGGGTGCTTTGTCCTATCCGATGGGCATGAAGCGCTATGATTGGGGTTTTGAGAGCGAGCCGGAACCGCATCTTGGCGGGCGCAGGCTGGCAACCCCGCGCGGCAAAGTTATCGGTGGCTCTTCCTCCATCAACGGCATGGTCTATGTGCGCGGCCACGCCTGCGATTATGATTATTGGGACGAAAGCGGGGCCAAAGGCTGGTCCTATGCTGATGTGGTGCCTTATCTGCAGCGCATGGAAAATCGCGGCGGTGAGGGCGGTGATATACGCGGGCAGGACGGTCCACTTCATGTCGCGCGCGGCCAGCAGGAAAACCCACTATTCAAGGCATTTGTAAAAGCTGGTGAGCAAGCTGGCTACGAGATGACCGATGATTATAACGGGCTGAAGCAAGAGGGCTTTGGCGCGATGGAGCAAACCGTTTACAAGGGCCAGCGCTGGTCCACGGCCAATGCTTATCTCAAACCGGCGCTTAAACGCCCGAATTGCGAATTAATACGCGGCTTTGCCCGGCGCATTGTCATGGAAAATGGCCGCGCTGTTGGTGTGGAAATTGAACGCGGAGGCAAGGTTGAAACTATTCGGGCAAACCGCGAAGTTATTTTGGCCGCATCCTCCATCAACACGCCAAAATTGTTGCTGCTGTCCGGCATTGGCCCGGCGCAAGAGCTGGCAGAACATGGCATTGATGTTGTGGCCGATCGCCAAGGCGTTGGCAAAAACCTGCAAGACCATATGGAGCTTTATATCCAGATCGCGAGCCTGCAACCGATCACGCTTTACAAATACTGGAACCTTTTTGGCAAAGCCTATGTTGGTGCGCGCTGGCTACTGTCACGCACCGGGCCGGGGGCCTCAAACCAGTTTGAATCCGCCGCTTTTATCCGCTCCAAAGCCGGGGTGAAATACCCTGATATCCAATACCACTTCTTGCCAATTGCGGTGCGTTATGATGGCAAGGCTGTATCGCAGGGCCATGGTTTTCAAGCCCATGTCGGGCCAATGCGCTCAAGCTCGCGCGGTGAGGTGACGCTGACATCCAGCGATCCCAATCAGGCCCCCAAAATCCTCTTCAACTATATGAGCCATGAGCAGGATTGGGCGGATTTTAGAACGTGCATCAAGCTAACCCGCGAGATTTTTGGCCAAAAAGCCTTTGAGCCCTATGTCGGCGAAGAGATTATGCCGGGCATCGGGGTTCAAAGCGATGCCGAGCTGAATGAATTTATCAAGGAGCATGCCGAGAGCGCTTATCATCCGTGCGGCACCGCCAAAATGGGCGATGCCAATGATCCGATGGCGGTTGTTGATCCGCAATGTTCTGTTATTGGCGTCGATGGCTTGCGTGTGGTGGATAGTTCCATCTTCCCGCGCATCACCAATGGCAATCTCAACGGGCCATCGATTATGGTGGGCGAAAAGGCGGCTGATATCATTTTGGGCAAAGCACCTTTGCCGCGCTCTAATGCGCAGGCCTGGATACACCCGGATTGGCAAACCAGCCAGCGATAGAAGCAGGAGGCAGTTTTGAAAGAGCTCCATAATGGCAGCCGCAAAATCACAAAAATCGTCTTTGTGTTGGCCATCATTATCGCCGTGTTTTTTGCCGGACGGCTGGTTGTCTCACTGGTCTATTGGAATGATGCGCGCCATATCGAGCAGCCGCTGGAACCATGGATGACCATTGGTTATGTCGCGCGTTCCTACCGGGTGGATCGCGAGTCTTTGGCCGACACCGTGCCGTTTGCAGTGCAACGCGGCAAACGTGAAACGCTGCAAAACCTCTCCGATGCGCAAAAAATATCGCTGAGTGAGTTATATGCGCAGATCGATGTGGCCATCGCCCAATTGCGCGCCGCAAAACCATGAGTGATCAACTCCTTGCATTGCTGCCAACTTACGGATTGCCGCTTTTGGGGCTTATCGTCGGGCTTGGTTGCCTGGGCGTTCCGCTACCTTCCGCGCTTATCATTTTGCTCTGCGCCTCGCTAACAACGGTGGGTGAGTTTGACGCTTTTGGTGTTTTTACCGTGGCGCTGGGTTCGGCCATTATCGGCGATCAATTGGGCTTTGCCCTTGGCCGAATTGGTCAAGCCAATATTGAGGCGCTCAAACACAAATACCCAACGCTTAATCAATTGCACCAAAAGGCCAATGCCTATTTGCAACGGCGCGGCGCGATTGCCGTGTTCCTCAGCCGATGGCTTGCCAGCCCGCTTGGTCCGGCGGTCAATTTAATCGCAGGAGCGGCCAACATGCCTTGGAAGCGATTTTCTCTGTTTGGTATTACAGGCGAAATTGTCTGGGTATCGATCTACACCATGCTCGGCGTGATGTTTGGTGGATATGTGCTGCAAGTCGCCGATATTGCTGCCAATGCCTCGGGCCTGATTGCCGCCCTTGCCGTTGCGCTGATTATGGGCCGTAGTCTTTGGAGGTCTCGGGGCGCTCCCAAGCCAAAAAGTAACCACTGACAGTTGCAGATGGCTGTGGACAAGCCGGTAACCCTTGTCAGCTTTGACAATTCAATCTACCGTTTTCCTTGGGTCAATTAATTTTAAACAGGAGCTGTCAATGACTGACAAAACAAAACTTTCCATTTCTCGCCGCCGACTGATGCAAAGCATAGGTGCTGGCGCGGCTGTGTTGTCCATGCCAGGTTTTCTCAGCTCCGCCATTGCCGGCAGCCACGGACCACTGAAAGTTGCAGCCATTTACACGCTTCCTGTTGAGCAACAATGGATCAGCCGCATTCACAAGGCAGCCAAAATCGCTGCGGAGCGCGGTGACATTGAATATGTTTATTCGGAAAGCACATCCAACAATGATTATGAGCGTGTGATGCGCGAATATTCTGAAGCTGGCCATGATCTGATCATCGGCGAAACCTTTGCTGTGGAAGTTGCTGCCCGTGATGTGGCGCGTGATTACCCCGATACAGCCTATCTGATGGGCTCCAGTTTTAAGCCAAAAGACGATCTGCCAAATTTTGCAGTGTTCGATAACTACATTCAGGATGCAGCCTATCTTTCCGGCATTATTGCCGGTGCGATGACCAAAACCAAAAACATTGGCATGGTTGGYGGCTTCCCRATTCCAGAAGTGAACCGCCTGATGCACGCCTTCATGGCCGGTGCCAGCGAAATGCAGCCAGATATCAAATTCCAGGTCGCGTTTATCGGCTCATGGTTTGAYCCGGCRAAAGCCAAAGAAACCGCCTTTGCCCAAATCGATGGCGGCGCSGATGTGATGTATGCMGAGCGTTTCGGCGTGTCTGATGCGGCTAAGGAAAAAGGCCTTYTGGCCATTGGCAATGTGATTGATACACAGGCCGATTATCCMGAYACYGTGGTGGCTTCYGCCATCTGGCATTTTGAGCCAACACTGGATACCGCCATTGCCAAGGTTAAAGACAAGAGCTTTAAGGCTGATGATTATGGCCAGTTCTCYTTCATGAAAGAGGGYGGTTGCTCATTGGCTCCGCTTGGCACGTTTGAAGGYAAAGTGCCGGAAGCTGCTTTGAAGCTGGTTGCTGAAAAGGAAGCCGCGATCAGAGCTGGCACCTTTACTGTTGTCGTGAATGACGCTGAGCCAAAATCCAACTAGTGGCCGCGCAACAATCGGGAAAGGCTGAGATTGTTCTCAGCCTTTCCAACATCACCAAGACATTTGGGCCTTTRATTGCCAATGACGCGATTAGCTTTGAGCTGAAACAGGGCGAAGTGATTGCCTTGCTTGGCGAAAATGGYGCAGGCAAAACCACGCTGATGAAYATCCTGTTTGGCCATTATGTGGCCGATTCCGGGGTTGTGCACGCGTTTGGTCAGGAATTACCGGAAGGTGATCCACAAGCCGCGCTTAATGCGGGCATCGGCATGGTGCACCAGCATTTTACGCTGGCAGATAATATGTCGGTGCTGGAAAATATCGCGCTTGGCACGCAAGGCTTGTTATCGCTGCGTTTTGATCGCGCCAAGGCCAAGGCACGCATTGCCAAATATGCCCAGGATTTCGGCCTTGTTGTCGATCCCGACGCCCGGGTGGCCGATCTATCGGTGGGCGAGCGCCAGCGCGTGGAAATTCTTAAAGCGCTATACCGCGATGCACGCATTCTTATTCTCGATGAGCCAACCGCGGTTTTAACTCCGGTTGAGACAGACGCCCTGTTTAAAACCCTAAAAATGCTGGTTGATAACGGGCTGTCGATCATCTTCATTTCGCACAAATTGCACGAAGTTATGGCCGCCTCAAACCGCGTGCTGGTGCTGCGCGGCGGCAAGTTGGTAGGTGAGCGGGCAACCGCCGACACCAGCGCCAAAGAACTGGCGAGCCTAATGGTGGGCGATGAAATTGAACAGCCAAAAATAGCACCAGCCAAAGTAGGCGATGTGCTGTTTGAGCTGAAAAATGTTTCTACTGCTGGCAAAGGCACCGGCTCTGCGCTCAACGGTGTGTCGCTGCAATTGCGCGGCGGCGAGATTACCGGTCTGGCGGGCGTGTCCGGCAATGGGCAAGCGGCACTGGCCTCGCTCATTTCTGGCACCATTAATCTCAAATCCGGCGAGGTGCTGGTGCGCGGGAGCAAAGCCAAACGCTGGTCGGCCAATATCGCGCTTGGTAACAAGATTGGCCGCATCCCCGAAGATCGCCACGCTGTTGGCATGATCGGCGATATGAGCGTGACCGAAAACGTGATCTCTGAAGCTTATAAAACAAAGCGCTTTGCCCGAAATGGTTTTTTGAACTGGGGCGCAGCGCGTGATTTTGCTCAGCAGATTATCGAGGATTTTGATGTCAAATGCCCCTCGCCAGAAGCGCGGGTGCGGCTGCTCTCCGGCGGTAACATGCAAAAGTTGATTTTGGGCCGGGCGCTGGATGGTGACCCCGATATTATTCTGGCCAGCCAACCCACACGCGGGCTGGATGTTGGCGCGGTGGCCTATGTTCACCGGCAATTGCTGGCAGCGCGGGCGCGCGGAGCCGCCATTCTGTTGATTTCTGAAGATCTGGATGAAGTGATGAGCCTCTCTGACCAAATAATCGTCATGTCCAAGGGCAGGCTTTCCAAGCCCGAGCCGCGTGGCACACGCACTATTGCTGAATTGGGCGAGCTGATGGCTGGTCATGGTTTTGATGCAGAAGGTGAGGTGCCTCATGCGGCTTGAACCCAAACCCGCGCCGAGCTTGTTCATTAGTTTGAGCTACCCAGTGCTGGCCATCCTCGCGACATTTATTATCGCCGCTGTACTGGTGATGATTGCAGGCGCTGAACCATTTTCCGTGTTTTATCTGGTGTTTAAAGGCGCAGCAGGATCACAATTTGCCTTGCTGGAAACTCTGACACGGGCAACGCCGCTGATCTTCACTGGCCTTGCCATTGCCGTGGCATTTCGCGCCAAGCTGTGGAACATTGGTGCAGAGGCGCAGCTTTACGCTGGCGCTGTTATGGTGGTGCTGCTGGGCACCGGTGCCATATCTGCGCCGCCCATCATTATGATCCCGATTATCATTGCCGGAGCGATGCTCGCCGGTGCCTTGCTGCTGCTCGGCCCTGCGATCTTAAAAGTGCGTTTTGGCGTTGATGAAGTGGTCACCACTCTGTTGCTGAATTTCATTTTTCTGCTGGTGGTGTCGCTGCTGTTGGAAGGCCCGCTTAAAGACCCCATGGGACTTGGCTGGCCGCAATCAGAACGCATCATTGCTGATGCAAGGTTGCCGCGTATCATTCAGGGCAAGCGGCTGCATTATGGTTTTATAATTGCCATTGCCAGCGCCGTTGGCGTCTGGATTATCATGGCGCGCACCACGCTTGGTTATGAAATGCGCTCGGTGGGCCATAACCCAGAAGCCGCTAAATTTGCGGGCATTCCGGTCAATCGTGTTTTGGTTAAAACGGCGCTTCTTTCTGGCGGCCTTGCAGCTCTTGCTGGGGTGTCAGAAGTCGCCGGTTTAAAAGGTAATCTGACGCTCGATATATCACCCGGTTTTGGCTACACCGGCATTGTGGTTGCCATGCTGGCGCTGCTTAATCCGCTGGGCGTTGTCATCTCGGCCATCTTCGTTGCCGGTATTTTTGTCGGGGCGGATGCGATGAGCCGCGCGGCAGGCGTGCCCAGCTATATCTCCGAAGTGATGGTCGCAACAGCGCTGCTGTGCATGGTCACCGCCATTATGCTCACCCGCTACCGTATCAGGTGGAAATGATGTTGATCGACGCCATTGAAATTCTGTTCACGACCAGCCTGTGGGTTGCCGCTATCCGCATCGCCTCACCGCTGATTTTTGCCACCATGGGCGAATTGATTTGCGAGCGTGCCGGGGTGCTTAATCTGGGCATTGAGGGCATCATGGTTTCCGGAGCCTTTACTGGTTGGCTAACCGTGTATCTGGGCGGTGATTTATGGGCCGGGGTTTTGGTTGCCGGGTTAACCGGCGCGATGTTTGGTCTGCTCCACGGCTTTCTCACTGTGCCGCTGGGCCTGTCGCAGCATGTGACCGGCATAGGCATTACCTTGCTGGCCACCAGCCTGACCTATTTTACCTATCGTGTGGCCTTGTCAGATGTCACCTCACCGCCAAAAATTGATGCTTTTGAGCCTTATGCGGTGCCGGGCCTATCTGAAATACCGTTTCTGGGCGAGATACTTTTCTATCAAACCCCACTGACCTATTTTGCCTATTTTATTGTGGCTCTGGTGTCGTGGGGGCTATACCGCACGCCGCTTGGATTGGCTGTTCGGGCCGTTGGCGAAAACCCATCGGCTGTTGAGGCGCAAGGTATCAGCGTTACCGCCATTCGTGTTGGCGCAGTCATGACTGGCTCTGCCTTAATGGCCATTGGCGGCGCGTTTCTCACCATGTCTTCGTTCAACTCGTTCTTCTTCGAGATGATCAATGGGCGCGGCTGGATATGTATTGCTCTGGTGGTGTTTGGCTCCTGGCGACCCGGCAAAGCGCTGCTTGGCGCGATTCTGTTTGCCGCCTTTGATGCCTATCAAATCCGCTTGCAACAGGTGACCGGCGGCGTGGTGCCTTATCAGCTGTTCCTGATGATGCCCTATGTACTGTCTATTCTGGCGCTGATTATTGTGGCGCGGCGCGCGAGCTATCCCAAAGCATTGATGATCCCCTACCAAAAGGGCGAAAGATGAGTTTTGATCTTTTAATAAAGGGCGGTGTGCTGCCCGACGGGTCGGTCGCTGATATCGGCATTATTGGCGAGGAAATCGCGGCGATTGAACCCGCGATACATGCCGATTCTGGTGCTAAATATGATGTGTCCGGCAATCTGGTGTCGCCGCCCTTTGTTGACCCGCATTTTCATATGGATGCAACGCTTTCCTATGGCCTGCCGCGCATCAATAGGTCCGGTACGTTGCTAGAAGGTATCGGCCTTTGGGGTGAATTAAAACCGCTGCTGACCCACGAAGCGGTCAAAGAACGCGCGCTTGCTTATTGCGATTGGGCAGCATCGATGGGCCTGCTGGCCATCCGCACCCATGTCGATGTATGTGATGACCGCCTTTTGGCCGTTGAAGCCCTGCTGGAAGTGCGCAAGGAAGTGGCGCATTACATTGATTTGCAACTCGTTGCCTTTCCGCAAGATGGCGTTTACCGCGACCCAACTGCCATGCAAAATGTCATCCGCGCGCTGGATATGGGCGTTGATGTGGTCGGCGGCATTCCGCATTTTGAACGCACCATGGAAGATGGCCGCCGCTCGGTAACAACCCTTTGCGAAATTGCGGCAGAGCGCGGCTTGCAAGTGGATATGCATTGCGATGAAACCGACGATCCCAATTCGCGCCATATCGAGCAGCTGGCCTATGAAACCCAGCGCCTTGGGTTGCAGGGCAGGGTGGCCGGTTCGCACCTGACCTCAATGCACTCGATGGATAATTACTACGTTTCCAAACTGCTGCCGCTGATCGCCGAGGCCGAGGTTTCTGCCATTCCCAATCCGCTGATCAACATCACCATTCAGGGTCGCCACGACACCTATCCCAAACGCCGGGGACAAACCCGCGTGCCGGAAATGCTGGCCCACGGTATTCGCGTGGGTTGGGGCCAGGATTGCGTGCTGGATCCATGGTATCCACTGGGCACTGCCGATATGCTGGACGTGGCCTTTATGGGGCTACATGTGGCGCAAATGACCAGCCCTGCCGAAATGACACAGTGCTTCGACATGGTCACCAACGTTAATGCCGCGATTATGAATCTGGATGATTACGGCCTGGCCGTTGGCAAAAAAGCCAGCCTTGTGGTGCTGGATGCGGGTAATCCGATTGAAGCCATAAGGCTGCGGCCAGAGCGTTTATTAGTCGTGGCAAAAGGCCGGGTGATTGCCCAGCGCAACCAGCAAAACACCCGTTTGTCGCTGCCCGGGCGGCCAGAACAGATTAATCGGCGGCACACATTGCCGTCCTGAAACTGACCTATAGGGATCAAAACATCGGCTTGACTTGGCAATTGTAACGGCGATACGGTGCCGTTATGGTACAAGTGTTACAAAAATTGGGTCAGTTGAACAAGTCGACGACCACTTCTACGAGTAAGCGCAACGCGCACTCGTCATCTGTAGCTATTCTCGATGCAGCTGAACATCTCATGTCGCTGCGCGGTTACAATAGCGTTAGCATGCGAGAGATTGCCAAACAGGCCAAAGTCAGCCTTAGCAGCGTCACGCATTTTTATGGCACCAAAGAAAATTTGCTGGCCGCGATTTACGAGCGCCATACCAAGCCAATGAATGCCCGCCGCGTTGAATTGCTAAACGAGGCAGCGCGAATTTCTAACCCTGATGAGCAGCTCTCTGCCATTGTGCGGGCCTATATTATTCCCGCTTTTTCCTCCCAAACCGATAGCGGTGGCGGCGCGCAATTCACCCGTCTGCGCGGCATCATGTCGATGGAAGGCCATGACGTGGCCAAACGGATTATTGCTGGATCGTTTGATGAAATCAGCAATATTTTTATCGATGCGATACATCATGCTGTGCCGAACTCTGATCGGGTATCGATCATCTGGCGCGCGCATTTTCTGCTGGGGTCCCTGTATTACACCCTTGTCACCCCAGAGCGTATTGACCGCCTGACGGGCGAAGATGGCGCTGGCTCAGATCATACCCGCGCGGTCGATGAGCTTGTCAGCGCTACCGTCGCTTCCTTCAAAGATCTTGCCGGGAGCGCCGCATGACCCTTAATGCCAAAACATTTGTTGCCGTGTGCGGCTTTGCCATGACGCTGGCCTGCGTGCTGTGGAATCTGGATACCCATACCCGCTTGGGCTTTGCCCTGCTGACAGAGCAATATCTGGCGTTTCAGCTCGGTCTTGCCGCTTGTATTGTCTTCCTCTCCAGCAGTTTTTCGCAAGCGAAGAGCGATAAGCCCGGCATAATCGGCTGGATTCTCGCCATGGTGGCGCTAGCAGTGCTGATGTACACAGCGGTCAATTATCTGGAGCTGTTGCAACAGCAAGCTGATCGCCCACCTATCCTGACATTGATTGGGGCAGTGGTGGTTTTCTGCGTCATGGAAGGCATTCGCCGCCGCGCAGGCACCGCCCTTTGCATCATCGTTGGCGCGTTTATTGTTTATGCGCTTTTCGCACATTTGGTGCCCGGCCCATTGATTGGCCGCGAGATGAAGCCGGTCGTTCTGCTGCAATATATCGGCTTTGATCCCAGCTCCGCATTCTCGCTTCCGCTCACCGTGGCCTCGGTCATCGTCATTCTGTTCGTGTTTTTTGGCAAATTGTTGTTTCTGGCAGGTGGCGGTGCGTTCTTCACTGATCTTGCCATGGCCTTAACCGGCCAAAGCCGTGGCGGCAGTGCCAAGATTTCCGTGGTCGCATCGGCGCTGTTTGGGTCTATTTCCGGCAGTGCGGTATCGAATGTGGTGACCACTGGCGTCATCACCATTCCGCTTATGCGCAAGGGTGGCTATTCGGCGCGAGACGCCGGAGCGATCGAAGCCATCGCCTCAACCGGCGGGCAATTGACGCCGCCTATTATGGGCGCAGCGGCGTTCTTAATGGCCGAGTTTTTAGAAATTTCATACACCACCGTGGCCATCGCTGCGGTCATTCCGGCGGCGCTGTATTACTTCAGCGTGTTTCTTCAGGTTGACCTCATCGCTGGCCGTGACCAGATCGCCGTGGCTGATGCTGAGCACCGCCGTGCAAGCGATGTATTTCGCGAGGGCTGGCACTTGGCCCTGCCTTTCGTTGTTTTGCTGGTGGCTCTGTTTGGTTATGGCATTGACCCGTCAAAGGCGGCGCTGCTATCCGCGCTTTGCATTGTCATTGTGGGGGCCATGCGTCCCTATCAAGGCGAACGCATTACCTTTGATCGGCTGATCGAGGCGTTTGTTGATACCGGGCGATCGCTGGTGGATTTGTTGCTCATTGTCACCGCCGCCGGATTTGTCATCGGCATCTTGAACATCACCGGCCTTGGCTTTGCGTTGACCCTTTTGCTGGTCGATAGCATTGGCAGCAATTTGATTGTCATCTTGCTGATTTCGGCGCTGATTTGTATTGTGCTTGGCATGGGTATGCCGACATCCGGCGTCTATGTGCTGCTGGCGGTTCTCATCGCGCCGACTATGGTGGAAGCAGGCATTGAGCCGATTTCGGCGCATTTGTTCATTCTGTATTTCGGCATGATGTCGATGATCACGCCGCCAATAGCCCTGGCTGCTTTTGCCGCCGCCGCGATAACCGGCGAGAGTGCCATGCAAACTGGCATCGCCTCGATGCGTATCGGTTGGGCGTCTTATGTTATTCCATTTGCCTTTGTAGCAACGCCCGCTTTGCTGCTGAAAGGCAGCGCGCTGGAGACCTCCATTGCGCTGGCCCAAACTGTTGTCGGCGTGTTTGCGGTTTCTGTCGCGGTGGTTGGCTTCTTCATGAAAAAACTTGGAGTTGGTTTGCGCATCGCTCTGGCGGTTGCGGGTCTCATCGGCATGCCGCTTTTTGGCGGCGCTGGAGACTATTTACCACTCAATTATGCATTCGCGATCATGGCTTGTCTCGGCCTTGTCGCGCTTTACGTGCAGGCAAAGAAAACAAGTTTTGCCTGATCTGAAACTCAATGGGAGAACCATAATGAATAAATTTTTGAAAGCGGCAGCTATCGGAGGCATCGCGTCTCTGTTCGTTGCTGGTGGCGCGCTGGCGCAAGTGGTTGGTATTGCCTCCGGGCAGCCCGGCAGCTTGGGCCATAATTCCGGTCAGGCCGTTGCCAAGATCGCCAATCAGGAAGCCGGTATTATTGCCCGCACCCAGCCACTTGCTGGTACCTCTGCCTATGTGCCCCTGATCAATCGCGGCGAAATGGAATTTGGTTTCGCCAATGCGGTGGAACTTGGTTATGCCCTGAGTGGCACGGGCAACTGGGATGGCAAAAAACAGCCAAATCTGCGTTTGGTGGGCGAAATGTTCCCATTGCGTACCGGCCTGATGGCAGCTGATGATCTGAACATCAAAAACGTTGCTGACCTGAAAAAGATGGCCGGTGACCTCAAAATCGCGTCAGAATACACGGCATCATCCATCATCAGCTTCTACATTATGGGCATATTGGCCAATGGCGACATGTCCTATGCAGATTTCAAAAATGTACCTGTGTCGAACTTCGTCAAAGGCATTCAGGCACTGGGCGATGGCTTGGTCGACGTATCGCTGGTCAGCTTGAACTCGGGCGCGGGCAAAAAATCCAACGCTCAGCTTTCCGGCCGTGGTGGCTTGCAATATGTCTCCATGGACACATCGGATGCTGCATTGGCGCGCTTTAAAGACTTCATGCCAGCGGCATCAATTATCACGATGAAAGCTAATCCAAACATTCCGGGCCTGATTGTGGGCGCGAGTATTGTGGAAATTCCCTGGATGCTGTTCACCCATGCTGATGCTTCCGATGAATTGGTTTATAAAATGACCAAGGTTGTTGCGGAAAACAATGCAAAACTGGGCGAATCCTTTGGTGCGTTCAAACGCGGCAAACCTGCCAATATGGCACCTGCCCACGCCATGGCATACCACCCCGGTGCGCTAAAATATTATGCTGAAGCTGGTATTGAGCTGGGCAAATAATCTATTGATTGCAAAGGCGGTGTGTTTGCCGCCTTTGCATTACATTTTCAGGAATAAACATGGTCTCTGCTGGTTATCTGGCCTTTCATCCCAATCCCAAAAAGCCTGATATATCCTTGCCCAAAAGGGCATGTGATGCGCATTGCCATGTATTTGGCCCGAAAAATGTTTTTCCCTATGCCAAAAATAGCAGCTACATTCCGGTTGATGCGCCTAAAGAAACATTGTTTCAGCGCCATCGGTTTTTAGGTTTTGATCGCTCTATCATCGTGCAGGCCAGTTGCCATGGCACTGATAATGCCGCGATGATTGATGCTTTGATTGCAGGCGGCGATGACTATCGCGGCGTTGCCGTGGTTGCGCCAGATATCAGCGCAGATGAGCTGCAAAAAATGCATGAGGCAGGCGTGCGCGGTGTGCGCTTTAATTTCGTCAAGCGTTTGAAGGTTAATCAATCGATTGATGATCGACGCAAAATTATCGAAAAAATTGCACCGCTTGGCTGGCATGTTGTTGTCTATATGGAGCCTGAAGATTTACCGGATATCGAAACATTTTTGCATGAAATCCCTTTGCCGGTGGTGATCGACCATATGGGCCGCCTGCCTGTGGCAAAGGGTGTTTCATCCCCCGAATTTACGCGGCTGGCTACCCTTTTGCAAAATGACAAATTTTGGCTAAAGGTCGGATGTCCAGAACGCCTAACTGAGCAAGGTCCGCCTTATAGTGATGTCGATGAGGTGGCGATTGCTTTGATAGGTCTCATCCCGGACCAGGTCATTTGGGGCACAGATTGGCCTCACCCCAATATGAAATCTCACATACCTGATGACGGGTTTTTGGTGGATCGCCTGGCGACTATCTGCCCGCAACAATCCCAGCTACAAGCGTTGCTGGTTGATAATCCTGATCGGCTATATTGGGCAGATTAATTTTTGCCGCCGCCATCGCAGAGGCGGCGGAGATGCCTGGTATAATTTCAACTGTAATGCCAAGCTGTTTCAGCGCTGCCAGTTGAGTATTTGTCGCAGCCAAAAACGATGGATCACCCGATTTTAGCTGCACCACATGCTTGCCGTTTTTGGCAAGTTGCACCATGGCGGCGCTAATATCATCCTCGCTATCTTCTACCAACATGCGCTTTGCCTCACGTCTTGCCAGCTCCAAAATGCTGTTGGAAACACAATCATCAAACAAAATAATGTCGGCGCTTTGCAGTGCTCGAACAGCTTTGAGAGTGAGCAATTCCTCATTGCCCGGTCCTGCGCCCACTACCGATACCCGGCCTTTGTTCGCACTGGTATAGCCAAGTGATTTGAGATCAAACTCATTGGGCAATGACCGGCCGAATGCCAAATCAACAAACGCGTTCCAATAGGTTCTGCGTTCTGCGCCCATCTGGCGTGTTGCATTAACATGGCCACGTATGTCTGTGGCAGCTTGTGCCCAATGGGCCAGTGTTTTTGGCAACAAGGTTTCGATACGACGGCGAATGGCCTGTCCTAAAATCGGCGCGGCACCATCGGTTGAGATGCTGATCACAACAGGCGAACGGTTGACGATGGAGCCAAACTGAAAATCGCAAAATGGTGGATTATCAATGACATTGACAGGCACACCCATGCTTTTTGCTGTGTCGTAAAAGGCGCGAGCTTCCTCGTCATTTTGAGCATCGATGATAGCAATGCTCATGTCGTCAAAGCTGTCTTGGTTCCAATTGGTTTTGTGCCAGATGAAACGTGAGGCATTGCTACCGTTCAATAATTCACTGAAATCTGCCGAGAGAGTTGTTGCATAGACATGAACAACCGCGCCGCTGGCAGCTAGTAATTCGGCTTTCCAACAAGCGGCATCACTGCCATTGGCAATGAGCACCTGTTTGTCCTTGAGTTTGAAAAACACCGGCAGTGTTGCCAAATCTTCAACCCGGTTACGACGCTTAGAACTGGAGGGCTTATTGTGCTGCGACGAGATGATTTTCATCAATGATCCCCTGAATTTCAGAGCGGCACGAACCGCAATTGGTGCCTGCGCTCAAACATTTGCCAATGGCATCGACCGTCAGCGCGCCTTGTTGGCAGGCCGTGGCAATTTCATTGGCACCAACGCTAAAGCACGAGCAGATAATCGCGCCGCGATCGGGTTGATCCTCGCTCGCACGCCCGGCTATGAGTTGATGGCGCAAATAGAGGTTTTCAAAACGCTGTTTGAGCATATCAACCGCCCAAATGCGCGACACAGAAACCGGACCGCGCGAAAGGAAAATGGCTGCGGTGAGCTGGTCATCATCAAACCATGCATAGCGCTGCTGGTCAGTTGTCTGGTCGCGATAACCAACCGAGGCTTTTTCCAAATTCAGYCCGAGYAARRTGTTGTYGGCYARCCCGCTTTGCGCAACRGCGAATTCCACGCGCCAACCYTGTTCGCATTTKGAKACGGTCCAGTAGGGCAAATCSCCAAARTYTGGYTTGTCACGAAACACGCCATAGCCATGCAGCGCGGGAATGAATTGCGCGACTTTTACGGCAATGTTTTTGGTCGCKGGYTGRCCYGAWATTGGATCAACTACGGGYGGGATTAGCGTGTCCACACGGCCTTTTGCGGTCACTTGATCGGTCCAGTGCATGGGCACGAAAACTGAGCCTAAGCGCTGGCGGTCACTAATCAAAGCACGCACGATGATTTCGCCAAAAGGGCTCTCAACTGTCACCAAATCAGCAGAGTTAATGCTGCGTATCGCGGCATCGCTTGGGTGGATTTCACAATACGGCTCAGCCATATGCGCTGATAAACGTTCGCTTTTGGCTGTGCGGGTCATGGTGTGCCAATGGTCGCGAACKCGGCCYGTGTTRAGGGTTAGATCATCRGGGTCRKTSAGAACAACTGGAACCTTGTTATCGAGCGCAATGAAATTGGCTTTTTTGTTGGCTGTAAAAAACTGGCCTTTGGCGAAAAAGCGCGTTTCYWTRGCWKRTGCSCCTTGCGGCTGAGGCCATTGAAAAGGCTCAAGGTTTTCGTAATYCTTGGCCTCAATGTCCGCATAGGCTCCAATATCAAAATCACGCGTGCCGTTGTTTTGAATAGTAGACAGTTYTGCGTGTTCAGCAAAGATYTCAGCCGGGTGTGTCCATGGAAAGTTTTTTGCAAARCCCATGCGTTTGGCGACCTCTGCAAGATGCCACCAATCGGGCTTTGCCTGCCCCGGAATGGCGGAAAACTGCCGTTGGGGGGAGATGCGGCGTTCTGAGTTTGTCACCGTGCCGCTTTTTTCGCCCCATCCGGTGGCGGGGAGCTTTACGTGGGCATGGCGAATGGTGTCGGTGGTGGCCATGATGTCGGAGACGACGACGAAGGGGCAATTTTTAAGCGCATCTTCTACGGCGGTGGCGTTGGGCATGCTGTCAACGGGGTTGGTGGACATGATCCACAAAGCTTTGATGTTGCCTTTGGCGACGGCGTCGAATAGATCGACGGCTTTGAGGCCCGGTTTGTCGGCGATGGTTGGGCTTTTCCAGAAGTTCTGAACGATTGAGCGATGCTCAAAATTGTTTAATTCCATATGGTTAGCCAACATATTGGCCAATCCACCGACCTCGCGGCCACCCATGGCGTTGGGCTGGCCGGTGACGGAAAATGGCCCCATTCCTGGCTTTCCGATGCGCCCAGTGGCTAAATGACAGTTGATAATGGCGTTGACTTTGTCGGTGCCAATCACCGATTGGTTGACGCCCTGGCTATAGATCGAGACGGTTTTGTCGGTTTGCGTAAACAGTTTGTAGAACGTGAGTAACTCTTCTAAATCCAGGCCAGTTTGCGCGCTGATTTGCGCTAGAGACAGCTCTTCGGCGCTCGCCAATGCCGCATCAAAGCCGTTAGTGAAGGCTTCAACATAGCTGTTGTGAAGTGCGCCATTGTTCACCAAAAACGCCAAAAGCCCTTGGAATAGTGCAACGTCGCCATCGGGCGCAATTGCCAGGTGCATATCGGCCAAATCGGCGGTCATCGTGCGGCGCGGATCAATCAGCACCACTTTCATCTCAGGGCGTTTTAATTTGGCAGCGGCAATGCGCTGGTAAAGCACGGGATGACACCAGGCCAGATTGGAACCAATGATCAGGATCAGATCGGCCAGCTCCAAATCCTCATAATTKCCSGGCACCGTATCYGAGCCAAAAGCGCGTTTGTGGCCCGCGACGGAGGAGGCCATGCACAGCCGCGAATTGGTATCGATATTGGCCGAGCCGATAAAACCTTTCATCAGCTTGTTGGCGACATAATAATCTTCGGTGAGGATTTGGCCGGAGACATAGAACGCCACTGAATCCGGCCCATGCTCACGAATGGCGGTGCTGAATTTATCAGCAACCAAATCCAGCGCCTCAGACCATTCAACACGTTTTCCATTAATTTCAGGATGCAGCAAGCGGCCATCCAAATCGATGGTTTGTGCAAGGGCAGACCCTTTGGAGCAGAGCCGACCGAAATTGGCAGGATGATCTGGGTCACCTTTGATATCCACAGTGCCATCGGCCTGCGGCGTTGCCAGAATACCGCAACCCACCCCGCAATAAGGACAAGTGGTCTTGATGGTTTTGTTGAGATTTTTGGCATCCAGAAACATGTTTTTTCCTCACCGATTGGCGGTGAGCGACAGCAAAATCGTCTCACCATCGAGTTTAATCGGATAGGATTTGGTTTGCCCTTCATCGGCACCTTGCGCAGTGCCATCTTTGAGCGCGATGACCCAATTATGCAGCGGGCAGGTGACGCAACCATCATGGACAATGCCCTGGCTCAGCGGCCCATTATTGTGCGGGCATTTGTCTTCCAGCGCAAAGATTTGATCATCGGCGGTGCGAAACACCGCAATCGACGTTTCGCCGTTTTTGACGCAGCGCGCACCGCGCACGGGAATGTCTGAAATATCACCAATGGTGACCCAGTTTTCTGTGAGAGCGTTCATTCTGCGGCCTCCAAATTGAGCGTGGCGATGGGGTTGAACTCGTGCTTGTCCTTGCCCGACACGCGCTCGGACCACGGATCGATCTGAGCAAATTTCTGGCTGAAGACAAAGCGGTCAAAATAGGCTTTTCGTTTGCCATGATCATCCACGATCTGGCGGCGTATCTCTTCAACGCCGATGCGCTTGGCCCATTTGTAAATGCGCTCCAGATAATGGCCTTGCTCGCGGTACATCTGCACCAGCGCGACGATGATTTCCAACGTCTCATCTTCGGTTTTGGCGCTGCACAGCACTTGCGTGGGTTTGATATCCAGCCCGGCAGCACCGGCGAAATGAATCTCATAGCCAGAATCCACACAAATAATGCCGACATCTTTGCAGGTTGCTTCGGAGCAATTGCGCGGGCAGCCGGAAACCGCCATTTTTACCTTGGCGGGTGTCCATGAGCCCCACATGAATTTCTCAATACGAATGCCAAAGCCGGTGGAATCCTGCGTGCCAAAGCGGCACCAATCGGTGCCAACGCAGGTTTTTACCGTGCGCAGGCCTTTGGCATAGGCTTGCCCGGAGATGAAACCGGCATCGCCAAGATCAGACCACACGGCGGGCAAATCTTCCTTGGAAATGCCCAGCATATCGATGCGCTGCCCGCCGGTAACTTTTACCGCTGGGATATTGAATTTATCGACCACATCAGCAATGGCACGCAGTTCTTTGGCGGAGGTCATGCCGCCCCACATGCGCGGCACCACGGAATAGGTGCCATCTTTTTGGATGTTGGCGTGGACCCGCTCATTGATGAAACGCGATTGATAATCATCGGCATATTCATCGGGCCAATCACAGATGAGATAGTAGTTGAGCGCCGGGCGGCATTTGGCGCAGCCGCAAGAGGTGTGCCATTCCAACTCCTGCAAAACCGCAGGAATAGATTTCAGCTCTTTGGCTTTGATCAGACGGCGCACATCATTGTGGCCAAGATCCGTACATCCGCACATCGGCTGCACGGCGGCGGGATCGTATGCATCGCCCAAAGTGAGCGCCAGCAATTGCTCGACAAGGCCGGTGCAGGTGCCGCACGAGGCAGAAGCTTTGGTGTGGGCGCGCACGCCATCCAGTGTGGTCAGGCCTTTTTCGGCGATCGCACCGGTGATTTTGGATTTACAAATGCCGTTACAGCCGCAGATTTCTGCATCATCCGGCAAGGCTGCAACGGCCGCCATGGGGTCCAGTGGGGCGCCCCCTTGATAGGCTTGGCCAAAAATAAGGGTGTCGCGCATTTCTGAAATGTTTGACTTCTTTTTTAACAAATCAAAGAACCACGGACCATCAGAGGTTTCGCCATAAAGCACGGCACCAATGATGATGTTATTTTGCAAAACCAGCCGCTTGTAGACACCGGCTTGGGCATCGCGCAGGACGATCTCTTCGCGGTCATCGCCTTCTGCAAAATCCCCGGCGGAATATAAATCAATGCCGGTTACTTTGAGTTTGGTTGCGGTAACAGAACCTGTATAGGCGCTGCTCTGGCCGCTAAGTTCTGCTGCAATGGTTTTGCCCATCTCATAAAGCGGGGCGACAAGGCCGTAGCACATGCCGCGATGCTCGGCGCATTCGCCCAGCGCAAAAATATCGGGATCGGAGGTGCGCATATCATCGCTGACCACGACACCGCGATTGGTCTCAAGACCGGCGCTTTTGGCCAATTCCAGACTAGGGCGAATGCCCACCGCCATCACCACAATGGCAGCATCTATTTCGGTGCCATCATCAAGAATGATTTTTGAGACTTTGCCGTTTACGCCGATAATCTGTTTGGAATTAGCTTCGGTGATGACATCAACACCCAGATCGACAAAAGCTTTTTCCAGCAAATAACCGGCTGCAACATCGAGCTGACGTTCCATCAAGGTTGGCATCAAATGCAACACGGTCACATCCATGCCTTGCATTTTCAAACCAGCCGCCGCTTCCAGCCCCAACAAGCCGCCGCCGATGACAACGGCGCGGCCACCTGTTTTGGCAGCTTCCAGCATTTTGGCGACATCATCCAGATCGCGATAGGTCAAAACACCTTCCAGATCATGGCCCGGCAGCGGAATAACAAAGGGGTTGGAACCGGTGGCAATAACCAGCTTGTCGTAAGCGGCGGTGATGCCGTTTTGCGAGGTGACGGTTTTGGCGACCCGATCAATCTGCGCAACTTTGGCAGATTTATGCAGGGTGATGTGGTTGTCATCATACCAGGCATCATCATGGGTGATGATATCCTCATAGGCTTTTTCGCCGGATAGAACCGGGGAGAGCATCAGGCGGTTATAATTCACCCGCGGCTCGGCATTGAAGATGGTGACATCATACATATCCGGGGAAATGTCGAACAAATGTTCCAGCATCCGGCCCGGTGCCATGCCGTTTCCGATGACGACTAGTTTTTGTTTTTTACTCATTGGTCCACTCACTCTTTGAGGTCATGACTTGGGTTATTCCGCAGCTTCAACAACGGTGGCTATGCCACCGCTCTGTCGGGTGGTTTCCGCTATTTGATTGCCGAGATTGTTATTTTGCCGGGCCATGCGCTGCGCGCGTTTGGCTCTGATGGATTGAAGCTGCTCTTCGCTGGGGTCCGCGCCGCCTTCATAAGCATCAAGGAAATCCAGCAATTCCTCGCGGTAGGCGTAGTAATCAGGGTGATCGAGCAGGGCTTGTCGCGAGCGCGGGCGCGGCAGATCGACATCCATAATGTTGCCGATCCGGGCATTTGGCCCGTTGGACATCATCACCACGCGGTCGGCCAGCAAAATGGCTTCATCAACATCATGGGTCACGCAAATGGCGGTGACCTTTGTGCGCTTCCACACATCCATCAACACATCCTGCAATTCCCAGCGCGTCAGGCTGTCGAGCATGCCAAACGGCTCATCCAGCAGCAGCAACTTTGGCGACAAGGCAAAAGCGCGGGCAATGCCAACGCGCTGTTTCATGCCGTTGGAAAGCCCGCTGGCCGGCTTGTCCATGGCATCGCCCAGACCAACGCGCGACAGATAATATTCAACAATATCCCTGCGCTCGGCTTTTGTGCTGATCAGTCACGATAG
>NVXB01000083.1 GCA_002746425.1 Hyphomicrobiales bacterium
ATTAGATCATGCTCGATCTGCTCATTTCCCGTCGCACCTTGACGTAGTTGGCGTTTAAAGCGATCGATACACAGGTAATTACTGCGCCCTTTTAATAATGCGACCTTAAGCGGTTTACCTACCGCCTTTTTAACCAATGGCAAATCTTTATAAAAAAGCTGCTCTTGCAGTGCTTTCGTCCCGGTGCTAACAATGGTTTTAGCGCCACAAATTATCGCTGCGGTAGAAACTCTCGCGCTATCCCTCAATTAGAAAATTAATTGAACGTCGCTTAATACGTATGTTTCCGTCAGTAATAATACCACTATAGTGAGCTAAATTCGAATCAGCGT
Organism: Hyphomicrobiales bacterium; assembly: GCA_002746425.1. Lineage (GTDB taxonomy): Bacteria > Pseudomonadota > Alphaproteobacteria > Rhizobiales. Next base: position 333 of record NVXB01000083.1, read on the forward strand.
GCCGGTAGATTCAATCTTACGTTAGTCGTGAATAATGGTCGGGATAGAAGATGTTTTTCAAAAGCATAGCGGGAAAATTTACTGCAATCGCCATTGGTTTGATTATCTTTACGGCGGCTGTAATTGGAATGTTGCAGAGCAGTCAATATATCGATTACCAGCTCAGTTATGAAAAAGAACGACTTGGGTATGAAACTCAAAAGGCCTCGCTTTCACTTCAGGACTTCGTAAGACAGGCCGCTCAAAAAGCTCTGTTCTTAACAAAAACACCCCCRACRGAATACATAGCGGATGCGGCTAATAAAGGGGATGGGTTTTTAATAAAYGGTTCCAGCGTTGCTGTTTGGAAGCAACGRCAAGCGCAGATAATGCGTGCACTGTTGGACAGTAAYCCTGAAATCGATCAAATCCGGCTCATTCARAGAGCAAAAAATGGGCAAGAGCYTATTCGGGTTATTCGAGAGAATGGRMARATYATCGCTGTCCCTCAGTCCATGTTGAACACAACAGGAAGAGGTGACTATGTTGTTGAAACTCTGAAATTGGCACCCGGAGAGTTTCATATCGCGCCTTTGACGCATGGCATTGCCTCAAATAGTTCAAGTGATGCGATTGAGCCTGTACCTATTGTGCGCATTTCCACGCCTATCTACCGGAATGATTGGGATGTTTTTGGGCTGATCGTTATTGATGTGCGAGCAAGTGGCGTCTTTGCCAAGCTTACCAATCTGACGCGAGAAGGTCTGGCGCTCTATCTAACGAATTCCTCAGGTGAGTACCTGGCGTATCCAAAATTTCGCCAAACAAACACCAGCACATCAGCACATCCAGCGCGGATACAGGATGAATACCCCGTTTTTGCTTCCTTTTTTGAGAAGCTGAATTCACCGCAATCAGCGACTGATTTTGATCTGCTGCAAAGTGATAATGTAATACACCTTACCAAGGTTCCGCTGGAAGGTAGCCAAACCTCGCAGTTTCTCGTGGTAGCCGCTTTTTCGCCGCTAGACAGATTGATTGCCGCCAATAAAGCTAATCGAAACAGAATATTGTTCGTATCAGGCGTGCTGGCAATTATTGGGGCCTTGCTAGCTTTTTTGGCCGCCCGCTTCGTAACGCGCCCATTGAAGGCACTCAAAAATGCGACCAGACGCTCTCCTTGGGAGGCGATCTGGACGAAAACTATGTTCCCAGGTGGCACGATGACGAAGTCGGTGAGCTAGCCCAGGCATTCTACACCATGTCGGTTGATTTGAAGACCCAGCAGCGCCACCTTCGGGAACGCGAAGCGGGCATTAAGGAAATCCTTCAATCCGCAACCACGCCGATCATCACAATTAGCAAAAAGGGCATCATACAAGAAGCAAATGACGCGACGACGASCYTACTTGGATATTCTCGCGGCGAGATGCTTGGCTCAAATGTTTCGATGTTGATGGCACCYTATGATCGTGATCGCCACGATGGCTACMTGRACAATTATGAGAAAACTCAAATACGAAAARTGATCGGGATYACACGRGAAGTGGAAGCTTGTCGTAGTGATGGGACGCGTGTTGCAATTAGTTTGGCCGTCAGTGAATCCAGCTATAATGGGGAGAAAGTCTACACCGGAATCATGACAGATTTGACGGAGCAAAAGAAAAGTGAACGGCTCAAAAATGAATTTGTATCGACCGTAAGTCATGAGCTCCGTACACCACTAACCTCAATCAAAGGTGCACTTGGCTTGGTAAAGTCATCGGTACTGGGTGAGCTACCTGACCAGATAAAGTCCATGATCACAATCGCCTATGACAATAGCGATCGATTGGTTCGACTTATCAATGACATTCTGGATATGGAAAAAATTGAAGCTGGAAAAATATCGTTTAGCCTTCAACAAATTGAGTTGGGCGCGTTTCTTGAACGCACCATTCTGGCCAATAAAGCGTATGCCGACAATTTAAATGTGAGCCTTAAACTTGGTCCTGTGGATCACGGTTTAATGGTTGAAGCCGATCCTGATCGGCTTGAGCAAGTCATTACAAACCTGCTGTCCAACGCGGCAAAATTCTCGCCAAATGGAGCACCAGTTTCGATCACCGTTATGCAACGCGAAGAAAGGGTTCGAATTTCTGTTGTGGATCAGGGCCCCGGTATCCCTGCTGAGTTTCAAGATACAATTTTTGGTAAATTTGCGCAGGCCGATTCCTCTGACACCAAGTCTCAGGGCGGGACGGGGTTGGGATTGGCCATATCAAAGGCAATCGTTGAAGCCCATGGCGGGACCATAGGTTTTCAAACCAGTGAGGGCAAGGGAACCACATTCTTCATCGATTTACCCTTTGAGATAAACGCCAAATATGCGTCRGGYGGGGTGTCCGGYAGTACAAAACCTAAAATTCTGATTTGTGAGGATGACCCRGACGTTTCATCACTTTTGGCRCTGGTTATTGAGGAAATGGGCTATGATGTTGAAACGTGCATCAGTGCAGAAACGGCGATACAGCGGCTCTTTGAAGAAGAGTTCGCGGCTATAACTGTAGACCTTATGCTCCCGGGAATGGATGGAATTACCCTAATCCAGAAGCTGAGRGAAATTCCCAAAACCCGGGAACTGCCCATTCTTGTYGTTTCAGCCAGCGCCAGAAAAGAAAAAGAATTGGCGACTGGATCTGCATTTGGAGTAGCCGATTGGCTTGAAAAACCGATYGATATTAAAGCMTTCCAAAGAGGAATTCGCCGTACCGTACAATCGTTCAAATCGAACAATYTGAGAATTCTACATATTGAAGACAATCCYGATCACGTAAAAATTGTATCGTCTTTAATTCGCAGCGGGGATCAAATTGATATTGCGCATACCTGCAGGCGCGCCAAAGAATTATTGAAATTGCATGAGTACAATCTTGTTATACTCGATCTCGTTCTGCCAGATGGCAATGGTGAGGATTTATTGCCTTACATCCAYGCAAACGATGTGAATTCTCCTCAAGTTATTGTATTTTCAATWAATGAATTACCAAAAGAATTATCAAACAAAGTAAGCAAAGCATTGGTAAAATCTCAAACSAGCATTGATGTTCTTAAGCAACARATTGAATTGTTTCTTGGTMGAAAACGTCAAGATGTAATCTTAGAYCAAACAAAAAACAATTTCGCGGATTTAGCAGAGGAGTTTGATGGTTTTGACAGAACTTAAGAAAATTACTTACGTTGAAGATGAACCAGACATTAGAGCTGTTGCCGAGCTTGCTYTGACATTRGTWGGCAACTTTACTGTCGATGTTTGCGTGAGTGGYATGGAAGCCATTGAGAAAGCGCCARAGTTTGGGCCGGATTTAATTTTGCTAGATGTCATGATGCCAGGRATGGATGGCGTTGAGACATTTCATAAATTGAGAGAGAAGCCCGAATTAGCSGATACGCCGATTATTTTTATGACTGCWAARGTGCAGAAGCAYGAAATTGAGAGTTATAGAGARYTGGGCGCGATTGAWGTTATCGCAAAACCTTTTGATCCAATGACGTTGGGACAAGAAATAAAYACTATYTGGAMCRCCTATATGGCCCRRGGTRCCACTTAAAATGCAGGATCAGCTTAGAGCGCTCATTCGGCGTCACTGCCACACACTTGCCCAAGAGCTGGAGGCRGTRAGAACTTGCGTGGAGGCTCTTATGGGCCCYCGCAATTCTTGGGCTGAGGCCGCAACTGAGGGGATTGCCCTAACTCATAAGATAAAGGGCAGCAGCGGTTCTATTGGCTTTATGMAAATTAGCGAAGCTGCTGCGCTCCTTGAGCAAAAATTCAAGGTTTTGCTGGATGCAAATCAACAGTTAACCGATGATCACAAGGCGCAAATTTTTCGCCAGTTTGAAGAATTATCGGAGCTGATAACAAACATCAAACCAGAAGYATCTACGCTGTATGACGCAAAYTTTTCTCTCTAATCAARAATSATATGTTGRGGCGTTTRATAYSTCGTAGAATKAATGCATGCGAATGGYGCYGACACNNAGCCTAYKATAATTACTGCGCAAAATAGKTGTAGGCTTGATAACAGGCAGCTATCCCAAATACGGCTGAAGTAAARATTGAAGACCTRCGAATAAACACCCTGACCATTTCAGATCCCACGTAACAAATGCCACCTATAGATGAGCCCGTTAAGAGGATTGGAACTAACAATCCATCCATTCCATTTTGAAAAGAGCTKAACGTAAAAGAAATTGGTGGGTTACTTCCTATGAAGTAAGAGCCTGCCARCCARGCGCTRGCGATCAAYGCTGGCGATAGAACCATTCCCACCATTAATCTGTAGCCCTGCCGTGCGAATGACATGATRCYAGCAACAGCGATGCTGGTGAGRGAGGCCGTGAACCAATGATCAAACATGGCACCACCAAATATGATCTGTGTTGCCAGTGTGCTCCATACAAAAACACAAACGAGTAGGCCCAGGAAAACTGGSGCCGCCGCGCTAACACCGCTTGTTGATGRTATATRCAACGCACCACCTAGTGAGCTGGGCGCTTCTTCAACAACATTGCATATACCGTGAATATCAATGGGTTTTGGGACGATATGATCAAAGCTTTCACARTTTTCATTGKGCGCGAGCAACCCTTCGACATCSGCAGTAATAGCYACAAAACGGGGCGTTTTACCYGWATGATTTTCSGATARATAGGARGATACAACTTGWACACCATCCATTTTAGGCATGTGGATATCAAGCAGYRCAACCTCATAGGTATTACGCTTTAGGGCTTTTAGGGCTTTTATGCCGTCATCTACAATATCAACTTGATGCCCTCGTTGAGTGAGTACGAGCTTTAGCAAATCYTGGGTAATGGTACTGTCATCGGCAACCAGCACACGTTTTCCAATGGGGTTTGTGCCCAAACCTTCTGATGAATGTGTGACTGACATAACAATGTACCTTTGAATTTACGGGTCTTCAAAAGATGAAAGTCAATTTGATTTCAACCACAAGCAAAGGAGCTCTCATCTCTGGGTATTATTACTGCATGTAAACTGTTAATAAAATTTTATCGCTGTGGTTGAAAATAGTCGTATAGACAGAAATTGGCTGCATACGTTTGCATCTTTCGGGGATCGCAGCGCAACGGCTGCAATATCGCAAAAGTCGAAAGCTGGCAGGGCTTCTATGACGCGCTGCAACTGARCRGATGCATGTGGGYAAGCGAAATCATTTACGTTGCTRATGTGGCATTACCAAGCGATTGCAGGTCTATGTTCAAAACCTCATTGAGATAGTTTTGATCTTGTATGCTGAAATGAGTTTGCCCAATGTTCTGRAAGCCGAATTTCTCATAGAAACTAAGCGCCCCRGTGTTTTCTGAATTTACCGTGAGCCAAGGCGTATCAACGCCGCATGACACACAATATTCWAGTGCCGCTTCCAGCAATTTTGTTCCTATCTGTTTGCCCTGATGRCGTGGTTGYACATACAATTTAGAAATTTCTGTATTTGAACAATTGCCGGCGGCTGATGCTTTGTCATGTGAGACCTGAACAAGCCCATCAATACCTTCTGCATTCTCAGAAACAAAAACACGGCCATTGTCATTCAGCAGAATATCTGTGAGCTTTTGCGTTGAATATTCTTCAAGAACATAATCTGCGAAAAACGCGTTGATGCCATTGCGGATATATGTTCCCAGCCACACCTCTATCGAAAGTGCAGCCAAGCTAGATGCATCATTTATGTTGGCAACTCGTATGTTCATGGTGCTCACCGTATAAGCCGCCAGTGTTTCTTCCAGCCTGGCGACAGCTTGTTGATTTCTTCAGGAGGCAAAATTTTATTGTAGTGGCTGTTGGCCATTTTTGCTGATTTTGTTTGGAATGATTCAAAAACTTGAGAAAGCAGAAGTTTAAAAACAACAATATCAATGTATTAGAATAAATTATGCGATTGTTCCATTATCAAACTAGCTAGAACAGGCGAAAATCACATTGTGCTGCTAACTAAGTTAGAACTACGCTAGGCAACATTTAGCTATTTGCTATCAATTACACCACCGCAATGCAGTGGTGAATGCTACGTACACATTGATATAATTGAATAAAACAATGGTAGCGGAGGAGAGATTTGAACTCCCGACACGCGGATTATGATACCCAGATTGGGCTAAAATCTACTATAAATATGCTATTTACGACACATAATTACGCAATTAAAACAAATACATACGAGTAATATGTGGTTTTTGGCTTGATGTTAGACCAATGTTAGACCAATTATCTAATATGACATCTAAACTTATTGACATACCAATCAGTGGTGAACCGAGAAATACACTGATAATCACCCTTCGGAAAAGACGTGGCGGTAGTGATACCTATCAAGCTCGACGACATATACCTATGGAGTTGCGTACAAGTCCACGTAACCCTTATTCAACAAAAAGCCTGAATACACTTGATATAGATACAGCAAAGAGCAAGGCATTAGCATGGGAGCGAACGTTATTCGCCAGAATTGATAATGGTAAGCCTATTCATGCCATCCCATTTGATAAAATGGCAAATGCATATTTAGTGAGCATTGATCAGCGTTCGGAAATTTTCAATAAAAATGGTAGGCCATTGGTTGCAAAGTCCGCAGTCATAAGGGCAAAAACTGTGATCAATAGATATCTGATTCCTTATTTCAGGAATATGGATGTCAACGATATAAAAAACTCCAATTGCAACAGGTATCTCTTTTGGCGGCAGAACTATTATATTGACGGTCCGGGGGCTACGGAGGAGCTAATCGAGTTCGCTCGCGATGGAAAAAAATTAAAAAGACCTAGTCAGAAGAACGTCGATCCTTCTCCAAGTACGATTGCAAAAGATGCAGTCACATTTAACCAAATACTAAAGTACGCCGCCAACAAATATGATCTTTCATACGATGTCCTACCAAAAATAAAATCACCGACTCCTGACAGCCACAAAGAAACAAGAAGGCCTCGGTTTACAGACGACAAACTAGAATTGTTATTCAATACTCATGATGACCGATTGAAAGAACAATATGGCCGCAACCGGTTTTTCAACGAAGTGCTTTGGGGGTTGATGCAATTGTTGCTTGGGACAGGAATTCGAGTCTCAGAGGCAATGTGGCTGCAAATAAAACATATTGAATTCGTCAAAATTGACCCTCGGGATACCCGTTATGCGGAAATTTGGCGCGACTTTGTAAGTCATGGTGAAGAAGGGGAGTTCCTCAACCCGCCATTCATTGAAGAGGATCGTAAGCAATACAGAATTAGAATTGCAAAAGACAATCCCGGATTGAAACGAATAGATCAAAATAGGACAGTAATACCAACAAGGTTTTTCACTGAGAAATTTCGAAACCATTTAGAATTTGTACAAGGCCACTTCGAGAAATGCCATGATGTAAAGTTGGATAGTTATTGGGATTTACCACTCGAACAATACCTCTTTATCGACCAAGATTGTAGCAAAGTTCAGTCTCTTGGAAATGGTTTTAATGCTCTGTTGAGGGGATGCGTATCAGAAGTTTATCACGATGGGTTGAAGAAAGTTGATGGAGAGAGTTATTCGCTATCTTGTTTCAGGCCGACATATGCGTCTCAACAGATAGAGGCCGGAGCAACTGCTAATGGCCTTGGTTTCCTAGCGGACAATATGGGTACGTCACCCGAGATGATCAGAAGGCATTATGGCCAGATCATGAATGAACGCCACGCAAAGGAATTGCAGAAGATATGATGTAGGCAGTTGGACGGATCGGCAATATAACGCTGCCTTCGGAGGGCATCCGTAAATACCAATTTCATTGAATTAATTCAATTATTTCAACGTTCCATTTCTGATGGAGCGCATCATCTGGGCTATTTCCTTGCGGTTTCGTTGCGGAATTTATTGGGAACCACGGTAATTGATACTGTCGGTCTTAATGCTGTTAAGCCTCACATCTATATGTCGTAGGTCATTACTCATGAGTGCCAATACGCTCAATTTGAGGGTGCTGATTACGTATATTGGAAGTCATAAGGTATTTTGAGTGTCAGGCATTACCATCAAAATATTTTGTGTCCCATTTTATGTTATTTTGTATACACAAACTATTTTGTGTTCCATATAACAACTTCAAATATCATTGGTGTCTCTATTTCTGTGTTTTAGGGACACAAATTGAAAGAAGCTCATGTCACTAAGCGAATTTGATCTGACAGATGCTGTAAATTACCATTATGGACAATTCCCGCCAAAGGATTTGGACTATGGCCGCCTAATTGGTCCTGCTACCAGTGCAGCAGAAGCTTTGGCCCGCTACGATACAATGCTGAAATCTCTTCATAATAGTGAAGTCCTTCTTGCCCCATTACGCAGTCAGGAAGCTCTAGTATCTTCAAGAATGGAGGGCACGATTTCCACACTGGATGAAGTACTACGCTATGAAGCCGATCATGAAGAAACCACAGAGCCAACTGGTGCTGAAACCAGATATGAAGCCTATGAAGTCGCCCTGTTCGGTGTAGCGATGCGTTCTGCACAAAAGGCAATGCAAGATGGCCAGCCGCTATCTGAGTCATTGATCAAACGGGCGCATGAGACATTGTTGAGTTTTGGGCGTGGCGCATCGAAGTCACCGGGCCAGTATAAAATAGAGCAAAACTACATTGGTGATGATCGAAAGCGGAAAGTGAATTTTGTACCCATATCGCCGGAACAGTTAGGTCCGGCAATGGAGCAGCTAATAGTGTTCATAAATGGTGATAGCTATCTCCCACTCATTGCAGCAGCACTGGCACATGTGGAATTTGAAGCTCTACATCCATTCAAAGATGGTAATGGGCGTATTGGCCGCATGTTGATCACGCTATCACTTTGGGAAAAGCAGGTTATCAGCCAGCCACATTTTTACGTTAGTGGTTATCTTGAGGAAGAGAAAGGTCAGTATGTTGAAAGGATGCGCCAAGTATCGCTTAACGGTGACTGGACTGGTTGGTGCGAATTCTTTCTTGATGCATTGTGCGTGCAGGCAAACCGCAATTTGGCCACGGCAGTCCAGATTAACGAACTTTATGATGATATGAAAATCGTGTTCCGAGAGCGTCTTGCATCACAATGGTCGATTGTTGCTCAGGATTTCATTTTCAGCCAACCCATATTCCGCAATAACCGATTTACGCAAAAAAGCGGCATTCCAAAACAAACAGCAGCAAAATTTACGCGTATGCTGGTAGATGATGGGCTTTTAAGGGAGCTGGTACCAGCATCAGGAAGGCGGGCCGCGCTTTACTCATTCGAACCGTTGATGAAAATAGTACGCGCATAGCAGGTGTGTTTTTCAGGTAGGCTTTGCAGGCTGGTCGCTGAGAAAAAATATATCAGCTAGTGGCTGTTTTGAACGCCTAACTATCCCCAGCAAAATCGAGACCAACTCGTGTTAGCGCCACTCCCAATCGATTTATTAGGTTGAGCGCATACTCATATCGAAGGTGCGCAATAACCTTGGTATTGTAACTCCTAATAACTAACTGCTTAGAACCCTGATTTTCTTCTGCACGTGAGATTGAAAGCTCCATATTATCTTGGAAAATTCCTTCACTACCAGCAAAGAAAATTCCGATTTCTGGCATCGCTTCTGTATTTTCTGTGATTGAATAGACCTCTGTGGAATCCCCTGTTTTCAGAAAAACATATCTGTTGCTTTGAACTCTTTCTGGTAATTTATTTTTAGTTTTTTTATGCAATTTCAGAGCATTAAACCTTAACCGATCACCTTGTAGTTTTCGTTGTGTTGCTGGAATTTGTTTTGGCACGGTATCACACAATGGCGAAACACAAACCCAGAACGAGTTGTCCAATTCGAAAATGTGCCCAGTCTGAATGTGCCATCCACGTATTGCTTGTGTGCACACCAGAGCATTGTGGGATAATTCAGCTGAATCTCGATCCTTTTTAACACTCAGGTCGATTCTGTAGTGATCCTTGATGATTTCGGCGCTCGTCTTTCCTGTGTCTTTTTCATTCACTGCCAAATCATTAGTATAATTCTGGACTGCTGGCAAAAGCCTTGCAAGCATCCCGTCCACATGGCGCTCTACTGTTTCATCGACCTTGGTTTTTCGCTGATTATCATCAGCATTGAGTATGCCTTCGTACCATAGCGCTGAAGAGTGATCGTCTTGCAGCGTATCACCTTGCATCTCGACGCCATGTTCATCTATCTCTGCAAGCATCTTTGTGAGAACTAGCCTAGAAGGTTTTGGGTTCCAATCCTCCAGAGCCAATTGAAGGCACTCCAATAGCTGCTTACCGTCGGGTTTATGGGCAAAGGTCATGAAAGCCCGGTCTGATCGTATCCACTTGACTTCGTTTCCGTTAGAAAACCCTCTAATATTTAATTCTTCTGTGTTCATTATATTCTTTGCTACGCATTCTTCTTGATAAGAGTGCAACGCGGATTTTGCCATGACCTTCCAGTATTTTTTGTGCAGGTTAGCACCCTCAAAAAATGTCTTTGCCCGGGCAAATGAAGCATTACCCCCCATCAACTCCCGCATCGATAATTTGTAGTCGTTCCAAATGCTTACATACTGATCAAATCCAAATGCTTCACCAAGAAGGCTATCAAAATTATCTATAGTTCCAATTTCACCGTAGGCTTCTTCAAGAGCATTATTGTCATCATCAGAAAGGGGCTCGCAAATTGGGAAAAGAAGGCCTAGCAAAAAATTTTGAAAAACCGGCCCTAAATCATTGTTTGTATTTACGATAATAAGATTGAAATGCGCATTCGACATCAGCCGTTTTGCGACTAGTAGCGATCTAGAAAAATCTCCTGACTTGTCTCTGTCCAATTCATAATCGAGGATCAGCAAATCTGTTTGATGCAGGTGAGCTGCACCCTCTATTTCATCATTTTCCGTCATCGTTTGAGCATCGTGAATATCAAGTATGAACGGTCTGCTCCCGTCACGAAACTCACTGATAACTTTTTTGACTGGCTGCGGCTCAGTTAGCCAAGATTTCTGACTTGTGTCCGCCCGTGATTGCATTTCCCCAATGCGCGCATCAAGCACTTCCATGGTTGTTGGGTAATCATCATCAACAATTACAACAGAACGAATGGGATCAATAAATGCTTTCTCGATACATTGTCGGTAATACTTATCCATTCGAAAATTCCGCGCCATTAAATTTGATAAGGAAATTAGCACCTTTTAAGCGTTTGTCTTTTTCCATCGAAGCATAAGAAATGGCATGCCCGCCAGAAACAAGATTAGCTTTCGAAAGATAAAGCCCAACGCCTCTGCCGCCATGAATTTTTTTTGTGAAAAATAGTTTGAATAGATTCTCGATATCTTCTGCCAATATCCCGGGTCCGTTGTCTGCCAATACGACCAAATCATCAGCGACATCCAAAAGTATTTTTCGATCCTCAATGCTGCTTGTACCTAACCAGTAGATGCTATTGTTCACCAAATTGATGAAGACAGGTAGTAGACGTGATGGCTGGTCAAATACGCGCATCCTCAGGAAGCTATCACTAGCTTCAAAATTGATATTATTCCGCTTTAATGAGGGGGCAAAAAAATCATATATATACTGATGAATCTCTTTTCCATCCAGCCATCGTTCAATTTTAACACCAGATAACTTAAGAGGCGATAGGAAACGAAGTTGATCTGTTAGACCCTCATATCCTAACCTTATATCGCGCACCGCTTTCGAGTCCGATAGTTCCTTGGGTAACTGGCTAAGGCCTGAAGCGATTATGTCGTCAAAATCCTGCAAATCATGACCAGTAATCTCTACAGCGATCCCAAGCTGAGCCAAACTATTCAGCCGATCAAGTTCAGCACGGGCTTCCGCCAAGTCTTCCAGCCCACTCGTTGCCAATCGTTCTAAATCAATGCTCTCTTTCAGACTTTCAAATGCTCTCACGTAAGGTTCAAAAATAGCAGTATTTTCCTCGGTAATACTTCTTTCTAGATTTGTGATTTTACTTGAGGCTGAAGCAAACGTCTCGCGCTCTACCTTGAACAGAAGTATTGTAGCCTCAGCTTGATCTTTGAACAGTAGTTTCCGCTTATCGGCAAGGCTATCGACCCGAACAAATTCTGCCGACATGAGTGACCTTATAGATTTTTTCCATTCATTTAGACTGCTGGATATCCGATTTCGGGACTTTTCAAGTTGCGTCTCTAGAACTGAAAGAGGGTCAGTTGGTTTAAATTTTTCAACATTTTCATCTACCGTTTTTGTTATTGTCGCGAATAGATTTCGCGCATACGCAGCCTGTGTACGATATTCAGAATAGTTGGCTTTCTGTCTTGGCGGCATACTTCCGGGAGTTCCCGGAATGGTGGCAAGTGGCAGCACTTTCTTAAAATTTACTAATGTTTCCTGAGCAGTTGTAACATCAGCGTCGGTATGGATGTCGAGCTTCGTCGAGCTCGCCTCAAGTTCTTCAATCAAGTTCGGTAAAATAATCAAACCTTCTTTAAGGTTTGTAGAAAATTGCCTTCTGTTTTTCGCGTTAAGTTTCTTGCGATTTTCAGCGTCTCGAAGTTTAATCTTCGCATCTTTAATATCTGGCAATAGTTTCTTGCGAACAGAAGATGCTGAACCAAAATATTTTCTTGCTGATTGCATGAGCAAGTTTTCGCCAAGGTCTCTAAGAGTTTTTGCCGCGCGGTTGTCTAAGAACCCTTCACGTCCCGCCTTATCTTTAAGGTTCGGATTATGGTCCCGCTGGATTGCAATACGCCCAAACATTTGACGTTGGTTCCAAAATTCACGGCCTGCGTTTCTGGACCTTTTATCATCAATCTCAAAGAAGTCATTGTCAGGTCGCCCATATGGCAAAACCCGCAACCCATCACGAAAAATCATAAACCCAGAGTAGAGTTTGGCTTTTTCTTTGAAAAGATCGTGTTCAACTTTATCATGAGTTGTATTTGGATAATCGAATTCCATTGAAGCTATGAATACATCAAATGCCCCGAGCTTAGTATCTGCCCTAGTTGGGATGCGTATGTCGGTTGAAGGGTTAATCACGATCTGATCGGGGAGCCATTGCCCAAATGCTTTTACATGCCCTCGAAAAATACCTTCTTCATCTACGCACCCGCTAATACAATGTTCCATTGTGGAAACTTGGCGTCGGGATATGCCCTTTTCTTTACCAACAATGAGTTCGGCTGAACCACTTTTCCAGACACGCACTGAATAGCTGAAATCTTTGTGGAACGAAGGAAGCTCTTCATCTTGGAGATCGACATATGGATCGATGAAACTTGCGAGCGTTTCACGGAAATTTTTCCGGGTACGACTAATGGATTGCTCGAATGGTGCCACTTCAAGCTGCGCCCTAAGATCGTAGTTGATTTCAGAAACCATGAGCGCAGTTCCATGATTAACTTCGCCATCATCAGTCTTCCACTTGCCAAGTTGATCGATAGAAAAATTGATCCCAGAGATTGATGCAAGAATTGCTTTGGAATTCATGCCGCCCGCACGCTCTGGCAAATCGTCAAAATCAGACCATGCCTTTTTAATTCGAAGGGAATTCAGCGATGACTCACTATCTTTGTCCTCTGGTAATTGGGGTGAAATATTTTCTGATAGAGCTGAGATCATTTCTGGCAATTTGCCAAAAATGCCTTCAAGCTCATCATCTTCAATTGTAGGAATAACGATGTCGGCTAAATTCAGAAACGGATTCTCGAACATCCTCCAATCAACCAACGAGGCCACATATGGGTATCCGACCCGGCGCGAGATTAGAAAAAGTATTGGCCCTAGGTTTGCGCAAGAAAGCCGCCCTATACCTTTCTGCCCCTGTTTGACACGCTCTTGGAGGCCATTTCTATCCTTGACTGCAACCTTTTCCGATGTGGCCTTCGATTCTGTACCGATCACCAGCCAACGGTCTTGAAATTCTTGTTTATTCATTCCATGGCCATCATCCGTCACAACAGCAATCGGTTTTTCAAGACCAAAGATATCTAATGATACTTTTGTAGAGTAGGCATCGAACGAGTTTTTCCAAAGCTCTGATATTGCGGTAGGGCAATCTGCGATTTGCTCTCGCCCAAGATGATCAACAGTCCTAGCTCTGGTTTTAAACGAAATACTTTCCATCAATAAACCTCTTCTAGCTGCCTGTTTCCTATCGGCATATTTGCGTCAGATTTAGCACTCAGGGACCTCAGAATTTCTTTTATGAGAACTTCACCGAGTTTAATTGGAACGGCATTCCCTATCTGCTTTCCCGCAGCGGTAAGCCCTCCTTCGAACACAAAGTTATCTGGGAAAGTTTGAATTCTCGCCGCCTGTCGCACAGTGATCCCATGGTTTTCAACAGGATGAACAAACCTACCTTTTGAGGGATTGATACAAGCCGTCGTCATTGTTGGGGCGGGCAACCGCGAATCTATCCGACCGTAGACATCTTTATGCCCGTCGTGTGTTTTATGACAAGGTAATACCCTCCCAGAATCTCTCCGAGAGCCACCGTTGGCAGGGGTGTTCATAAATGCAGTAGTCAATTCTGGACCGTGGTTCATATGCGATGCATTTGGATCATCTGCTGGCATGGGAGCAAATGCCTTCTCACACGCAATCCAACCTTTTAAGCAATCATCTGTTTCGTCCGATGTATGAGACGGTGGTGGTGGCCAATTAATCCCATCACAGTCCGATGTATTTTTAATCCCCAGAACAAAGACACGTTTTCTTCGTTGTGGCACACCATAATCCCTTGCATCTAGCTGACATGGATCAAAGGTAGTATAGCCAGCCTTTTTAGCGAGATAGTAAAATTTATTCAAATATTCGGCATGGCGTGGCCAAAGGAGGCCCGGTACATTCTCCATTAAAAATGCGCGGGGCTGAAGAGCCTTAACAAAATCAAAGTAGCTGTAAATGAGAGCATTACGCGGGTCATCGACCCCTGAATCATTTATCCGGTGAGTTGAAAAACCCTGACAGGGAGGGCCACCAAGCAGTAAGTCACAGTCCAACCCATCACCAAAATGCTTTTTCGCCACTGCTTCCGGGTTCATAGTCCGTATATCATCAGTGTAAATTTCGGTTGGAAGGTCGCAGCTCAAGCTACATAAATTCCGCCTGTACGTCTTAGCTGCATGCCTGTCATTTTCTACGGCAAATATGATATCGCAGCCGGCATTCTTAGCGGCAAGAGAGAACCCTCCCGCACCCGCAAATAAATCAACAATTTTTGCCTTAGTACGCACGCTCAAATCACCTATGCTAGCAAAAAACGCTGGCACCCCAGTTCCTCATTTTGTCAGCATCTCTTAGTTGAGATAGCATAACGGACAAGTGTGGAAATAGCATCCGTTTTCTAAGATGCGCGACACCATGCAACACCAACACATGTTCAGCAAACAACAGATTGTTATTACCATTGGCATGCAAAACTCATTGCATCAAGAAAGGCTAACTATCAAGGCTGCTGGCATTTGAACAACCGCTACAATATCGTAGCTGAGTTCCTGCTTATGGCTTTGCTATATACCTCCAGTAACGGACGTAACCGTAAAACACGAGCTGCTGTTTTCCCACGCTTTTACAAATCCCATCGCACCAAAGCACTGGTCACCACTTCGGGTTCATCTCTAATCCTAATAATGGCCTGCCGGGATAATCCAGTGTGCTTAGAGATGGCACTGGCACCTTGACCAGTTTCCAGCAAATTTTGCACAAGCTCGAATGTCTCTCGGTCATATGATGGTTTACGACCCTTGAACCGATCACCCTTGGCCTTTGCTAGCTCTATACCGGCCTTCTGAGCGATGCTGTTGGCTTCGGCCTGCGCCTGTGCCGTAGCAGCAAGAAACGCTATCATGGTGTCTCTGACGGCCTGCTGGACAGGATCAGATGTTGATCCATCAAACGTCATGTCATTGATGATGGTGCGGATAATGACGCCCTCTCGGATGAAGTGACGAACAGCATCGGTGACATCCTCATAATTACGGCCTAACCGATCCAGCCAGCGAAGCAGCAATACATCACCCGCTCTGAGTTTATCATAAAGCCGCTTACCCTCAGGTCGTTCGCATAAGCGATGCTTTACCCCTGATACGCCATGATCGGCGATAACCTCATCAACAATAAAACCTGCATCTTTTGCCTGAGTGATTTGATGCTCTAGGGTTTGATCCCGTGTTGAAACACGTGCGTATAGAATGGTCGCCAAATAGGAACCTCATATGTCCGTTAATGTAATGTCCGTATAATAACGTGTCCGTTGATAAATGGCAAGTTATACGGACAGCCATACTGGTGCGCATAGCCTGTCGCCTGTCCCATACTCATACGGACAAGTAGTAAATCATGCTGGGTTATTGTTAGCTTGAGCTAATGAAAGCGTATGTCGGTACGCTCTACCGCCTGCCTATCAGTAACAGCAGTGCTTATGGTGTTACTGGTGCCATCGAATATAAGGCTGTTATTGAATGTGTTGCATGAAGCAATCTGACCAATCCTGCGTGTAGTCTCGTCGCCTCGGTTTAGCCTCATAAACCATGCTATCAATTTTCCACGAAAGCGGCCCGTTTTTTCCCCACTCTCTACGAAAACCAAAGTGGTGCACTACTTTATCGATCAACACTTTGTATAAAATTGAGTCCTCAGATTCATATTCGATGCCAAGAATTTCAAATTGTTTTTTAATGCCATACCGATTGAATGCAGGAATAAAAGTAACGCATTTCTTTGCTCCACGCTCAACGAACCCCTCATCGAGGGAGAGGTATA
Organism: Hyphomicrobiales bacterium; assembly: GCA_002746425.1. Classification (GTDB taxonomy): domain Bacteria; phylum Pseudomonadota; class Alphaproteobacteria; order Rhizobiales. Next base: position 17,101 of record NVXB01000083.1, read on the forward strand.
TTATGTATTTGTGATCGAGCATGGTTAGAGAAAGTGAGGGCATAACCAATCCCTCTTGAAAAGAGTTTTGTAAATTTATCATGTAGTCCTTCGGCTCAACGAATATATTATCCATAATGTTCGATGATGCGTTGCTCATGAAGGAAACGACAAACATAAAAATTAATGCAGCTCTTCGCATCATAACGAGTAATCCTAATGATTATTTTTGAGGAAAATTTGAAAATTTAATTTAGTAGGTATCAACAACAACCTAAAACTAATGATTTCGATATTGCTGATAGGTGCCGCTATTACAGCAACAGAAATAGAGCTAACAACCCAAGTATGTAGAATTTAGCAACGTTGACTTATAAAAAATTTGGCAAAATTTTATGACGATCTTTCCACATTAAGAGTAACCGTCCGAATGGCGTCAGCTATAATCTATGCTGACTTCCCAATCCACCCATCATAACTCACAGGGCCATCACCTTCGCCAACATCAGTTTTGTAATGCCATTCCTCATCATATCGAATATTACGAGTACGGAGGAATCTGCATCTGCCTTTCAAATTACTTTTAATTTTATCGGAGTAGAACTCTGTATCTCGATGAAGCTCAATCTTATTAATTGTTTCTCCATTTCTCTGAAACAAATCACGATCATACTTACGAATAGAATTCCACTCACTTTGGGAATACCACTTTTGGGCATAGCTACTTTCCTTGGCATAAAATAACTTACCTTCTCCAAGCCGGTTCATGAACAACGCCCATTGTCTAATCGCATCATCAACCCCAAAGCCAACCGTATCCGCATCAAATGGTAGTGATGGTCCATAGAAGGCTGACTGCATACTATCCATTAATGCATTCCCGGCTTCTTTGTTACAGCCTCGGGTATCATAATTAAATAATGGCTTAGGATACTTCGCGGCATATCCAATAATTTCCATCATATGCTGAGCTAATGTTTTTGATGCGTGAAGATTATTAAATTGCACCCGTCTCCAGCTACTGCCCGGATATTGGCTATCCAATTCATCATATATCCAATCATTATTAGGTGCACGAATTATGAAGTGCCCGGTAAGAATCCACCCCCCGGTATCAGGAGCAGTAATTTCCAAATGTTTAAGGAGTTTGGCGCTGCCCGATGTTGGATCAGTTAGCTGTTCGTGGCTTTTTAAATCTGGCTCGAAACAACCTGCGATGAAAATACCACGCTTTTTTTTGGTGAGCGCGCTTATCAAATCATTCATTGCTATATGTTGCGCTTCAATTAATTCTTCGAGCTGGTACAGGTTTTCTGCAAAATCAAATATTATAGTGAGCAAATAAAGCTCATTGGATTTCTCGGGGAACAGATATCTGGGAATAGCTGCATGGGTAAGATCATTTATCCGATTGTTTTTCCAAATGGGACACAGAACATTTGACCCCCGGAATCTGGTCGGGTTGCGTCTTGTTTTTTGTAATAGTTTTTTGCATTCAGCATCATCTGGGCGCTGGCGAAGTGCGTTGATCACTTTTTTGTAGTTTGTCAGTTCTTTAGTGAGATAAACTTGCTCAAGTATATGATTATAGTCATCATTAATTGCGTTTTTAAACGATTGGCTAAATGTGTCGTCAGTCCCCAAGATTTTATCAACACGCCCATTTGTTGCCTTCATTCGATTATCAGCAATCACTGCTGATCTGCGGGAGAATGCAACCTTACCATTAGCCCTATCATAGAACTCATCGCCCTGAACGATTTGATACTTACTGTGCTTTTGGGACATACGCGATAACCGCCATAGTTAAATGACTCTATATAGCCCGTTGGGCAGCAGAATGAAGTACGTTAGGTGGACTAACCTGCATATGTACGTAGTTCTGGCATGTGACCAATGTTTCCTAAATATCATTGAAATTAGGAGAACACAGAATGGATCGAAAGAAACTATCAGCTCGTGGCGTGGATCACGAAGCGTTGATGTTACTAAGGCAATTGCGTCACATTGAACAACGCATGGTCGGAGCCATCATCTCGGATGCTATTTTTGCTTATTGGGAAGCCAATTACGATGAGGAGTAATTGTCGACTGGATTGGAAGCTGATTGCCATGCCATCAATATCGAAGGTTGTCGGACCAGAGATGTGATTGAGTCTTTCAAGCTTGATGGGCGCGATCTCGACATCTGGTCCGGTGCCATTTGAGAATATGGCACTTCTACCCATCTGACTGGTAATGGTGGTTTCACTAGCATCCATAGCAAATCCGGAAGTCCATCGAGACTGGCTGCTAATACCGGTATAGGTTTATGATGATGGGCACTATAACCATTCGCTGGTACCGGCATCATATTTAACCCGCAAACCATTCTGGGTGCGCTCCAGTGTGATGATATCGCGGTATGGCGTGCCTTCAGCATGACAATCACCAATGAACTCTGTGCCGGAATCTGTTTGCCGTGGGGCTTTCAGCTCACATGCCCATTCAGTGCCATAGAGTATATTATCCTCGACACCCAATGAGCCGCCATACTCGCCCAATGACGAGGCTTGGCAGTTCCACGCCCCATCATCACCTTTTGGATAGAATAAGCCCTCATAGCCTGTCTGTGCGGCTGCGCTTATGGATGTCAGTCCGGTTATCACAAGGATTGCTAAAAAGTGCTTCATGATAACCATTATCTGCCCATCCAATCATTACTCAATCGATGAGCATATTGGTCCAGCGCACAAGCCAAAACAATATTGCCACTTTTAGCATTCGAACGTTGAATTGACGGCGTAACCATCATTGGAAATGTAGCACTGGTTACCCTTCTTATAGAGCTGACCATTTGTGCCACAAATGCTCTGGCCGAACTCCAATGACTCAACACACATAATGCCGTTGGAAAGTTCCCACTTCAGGTTCCGGCTAATCTTCTTACCCTTAAAGGTAATGTTGAGCACTTTCACGCCATCAGCACGGTGGTGCATGGTACCACCGCCAACCTTTTTGCCATTTGCCGTGTCATAAATGGTCAGGGTTAGCTCTCGATTGACAAAAATGGCGACGGCTTCCTGATTACTAACCGTCTTCACATCCGGTGGTAAATCAAGTGCATGTGTTGGTGTTACCACCAGAGCCAATACGGCCAGTACTGATAAAAATGATTTTCTCAAAAAGTTGTTCCTTGTTTAAAAATGATGGTGGATGTTGG
>NVXB01000084.1 GCA_002746425.1 Hyphomicrobiales bacterium
GTCAACTTACCGTATGCACGAGTTTGAACCCCGTCAACTAAAAAGTATGTGCAATTACTAAACTGAAGTGACAGCGCGCCCTGCGCTCAAGGTGCCAATAATGGGAGATGTGCATGCGCGATCAGGTTCAATGGGCAGGTACTATTTAATATCTAACAAACCAGTTATCGCTTTGTTAGGAGAGCAAGGGGCAACTGCCTTTTGCAGAAAACAAGTTCAACAAAGGCCAGGCCTCCTTCCCCTGTGTGCCACTCTTCTGAATGTCACTCTAAATTTTCACTCAATAATTGAATTTTGGAAAAGGCTACAACCACAAATTTACCAAATTTTGACCTTCAAACTATAGGCAAAATTTACAAGTTTCTGACAAATTGCCCTGAAATACCTTAAGCATTTTACCACTTTGGTTAGGATCTCAAATGCAAAAATCTCTTTCAGGTTCGCATCATTGTGTGGGTGCCATGATGCATTCAACTGATAGCTTTGTCCGGCAGTTGGTTCTCTCATGTCAAGCTCAAGGCCATGGTTTGAGCGTGGAAGATATTCAAATTGAGGCCGCTAAATATAAGCGTAGCTCGGCGGTTGGTGTCGAGTCTCAAAAGGTCTTCGACACCTGCATGACGGCGGTTGCTGATGATCATTCAAAGGTTGCGGAAAATGAAGAATACACAGAATTCCTCATTTATAAGACATTTCATACGCCGGTAACAAAAGCGTTTGGGCAACAGCTCAACCGGTCAAAATCCAATTGGAGAATAGAGTTCTCTAAGGCACTGGCTGCATCCGCTACTGAACTGTTCGATGTTGATATTGATCAACCCACAAAGCACGCATACGGGCGAGAGAGCCGAAAATCCGGTGCAGAACTGCGTTTGGATGACGTTTTTAATGATGAAAATGTTCTGGTTGCCATTGAGGAGTTTAAGTCAGCTTTGCGCAAAGCGGCTGACAGCCGCGTGACAATCAAACGTATGTGCAACTCAATCGACAGGCATCTTGCCGAAGCCCTCAATGTGCATCAGCCAAATGTATTGCTGATCAATGAGATTCAACTCACGTTCTTTTTGCAATTCATTTAGCGGTCATACTCAGTTGCAAATCAGTATTCCCTAAACACGCATCATTGCGCACCTTGATGACTATCCCGTGGAACTTGTGCACAAAAAAGCCGATGCCTAAAACACCGGCCTCATTGTTATTCGCCCCCCCTAAAACTGCCAAAGCAGCTCAGGAGGCTAGACTTCAAAGACTGAGTGCTTTGTTCACGAGGTCCGTTTTTTGTTGATAATTGGCAACGTCCACGCCGCGGCCAATAAGTGCTTCTTTCAAATCTGTTTCGCTCATCGCTTCGATGGCATCATTGGTCATGTTCATGAAGTTGAATTTTTGCTTCATGGGCGGGTTGGTATCGCCAAATGTTTCGAGGTTTTCGAAGTTGAACTCAGCGGCGTATTTGCCAAAAAAGTGAGACAGAAACGTGTTTATGCTGGGCCTTACCCGCGTATCTTGGGTCATATGCTCGGCGGTATCATTCAATGTTTCCACCATCAGTTTGGCCCAGCGTTTTGCGCCCTTTTCGTTCATCAGTTTTATGGCGTTATGGGTGTGATGAAAGTTGAGCCTGAATTCTCCCCCGTGATAAAACGGCGCAGCGCCCATCACATCAAGCCACATGGAAGCCTGAGTGTTGATGTGGTGATTAAGCGGGCCAACRCGCGCAAATACYGAGCAAAACCAATCCTCGTCAGCRAAWACRCGCTCATAGAAAYTCTSGACGATKGCRACGATGCGATCTTGYCCAAGCACCGAATATAGCTGCCAAAACTGAATGGGTTTTGTGMTGTCATTGGRCGCGGACAGAGAAATGATRTGCGGCATCCGGTGCGCGTTCTTYGGCAACACATTGCCTGCGATTGCAGCTTCAATGTAATTGCTCCTTGTCACTTCGGTTAGGTAGCCGTTTCCAGTTGGAAAATTTGGATAGGAAAAATGGCTCACGGATGCAGTCCTTTCATCGGTTTTGTAAKTTKGGGGAANAACAAAGNNTTTGGRGSGNNATAATCTGCCCRTKRRRNCTCTGTAATAGATGGAGTGGTAATTAGGTAAGGCAATTTTATATTGCAAGCCGATGCGCAACTGGTGGACCCAGAAATGTCCCACACGCATRGCTWYCAARGMCAAAWSMCMAGNTGGTGCAAAGYRWWRTTWGSWSMRWWARWGSMYRWYRMAKWAAACACCGGCCTCACTGTTATTAGCCGCTTAGAACTGTGCAGTTTCCGTTGATTCTGCCATGGCAACAGTCGAAGATTTGCCTTGGCTTACGGCCACATTGACCGCGTCGAAATAACTGGTGCCGACTTCGCGTTGGTGGCGGGTGGCGCTAAAGCCGTCTTTTTCGGCGGCGAATTCTGCCTGTTGCAGGGCGCTGTAGGCCTTCATGCCGTCTTTGGAATATTCCTTCGCCAGATTGAACGTTGTCAGCGACAAATTATGGAAACCTGCCAGCGTGATGAACTGGTATTTGTAGCCCATCTCACCCAACTCGCGCTGGAACGTTGCCATGGCCGCCTGATCCATGTGTTTGGCCCAATTGAACGATGGCGAACAGTTATATGCCAACATCTGGTCGGGGTATTGCGCCTTGATGGCCTCGGCAAAGCGCCTTGCATCATCCAGACTTGGGGTGGAGGTTTCGCACCAGATAAGATCGGCGTAGGGCGCATAGGCCAGGCCGCGGGCAATGGCACAGTCAAAGCCGCCTTTCATGCGGTAAAAGCCTTCTTCGGTGCGCTCGCCTGTTATGAAGGGCGCGTCATACTCATCGACATCAGAGGTGATGAGCTGCGCGGCCTGCGCATCGGTGCGGGCCATAATAAGCGTTGGTACGCCCAGCACATCTGCCGCGAGACGCGCCGCATTGAGCGTTTTGACGAAGGTGCGCGTGGGCACCAGCACTTTGCCGCCCAGATGGCCGCATTTCTTTTCAGATGCCAGCTGATCTTCAAAATGCACAGCGGCGGCACCGGCTTCAATCATCGATTTCATCAACTCAAACACGTTGAGCGCGCCGCCAAAACCGGCCTCGGCATCGGCGATGATGGGGGCGAAGAAGTTGAGATCAGTGGTTTCCTGGCCGTCTTGCTGCTCCATTGTCTGAATTTGATCGGCGCGCTGCATGGCCTTGTTGATACGTTTAACAACTGCGGGCACGCTATCGACCGGATAAAGACTCTGATCGGGGTACATGTTGCCGCTGCTATTGGCATCGGCCGCAACCTGCCAGCCGGAGAGGTAAATCGCTTTTAGCCCGGCCTTGATCTGCTGGATCGCCTGATTGCCGGTGAAGGTGCCAAGGGTTGGTACRAAATCTTCGGTTTTGAGCAATTCCCAAAGTTGGCGAGCCCCGTTTTCTGCCAGCGTGTACTGGATCGGTAGGGAGCCAGAAAGGCGCTGCACGTCTTCCATTGTAAAGGTTCGGGAAATAGTGTCCCAGCGCTCTGGTGCCCAGGCKGGKGTCGGGAARTTGGAATCYGGMTSACCCTGAGRATTYGGATTGGGGAGCGGATTGTTCAGTGAATCGAGCATGTTATCTCCTGTGCGGCCCTRCCGGTTAAGGCAGGGCCRTTAATGCGGGCTTTAGCGCGCCGTTTGTTCTTGAAGGGGTGCACGCATGAAGGTTGCGGCGACCATTTTGGCACCATCGAACAGTTCCGCCTGCTGTCTCTCACCGGCGTAAGAGAATTTATGGCGGCCAACACGTCCGGTTATGCAAAAGCCCTGAGCGGCCAAATCGCTGGCACGAAATTGCTCCATAACTTCATTGATCGTAGGGGCCACAATGGTGATGTACTCTTCTTCATCTGAAATTTTAGNTGMTKAAYYSMYMGTYNTSARSTTGCATTTTGACCTCCTGTGGTTTTGATTGCGTCTCAAGGTGTAAACTATTCACAAAGCTCAAATGTTGCAATATAACTCGTAATATCAGATAGTTAACTTGTAAATACTTGTAAAGTTAGGCCCGTAAACTTGTAAAATATGTAAATATCAGCAGCGCGGAATACAGGATATGAACGAACCACAAATAGGCGGAAAAATAAGGCGGTTGCGCAGGCAGCGTCATCTCACCCAAAGTGACCTTGCGCAAAGCATCGGCATCTCGGCGAGTTATCTCAACCTGATTGAGCATAACCGGCGCAAGATTACGGTGCCGCTGCTGTTCAAAATCTCCGGCTATTTCGGCATTGAGCCGGGAGAGCTGGCAGAGAGCGACGATTCACAGTTGATCGGCGATTTGATGGAGATTTTTGGTGATGATCTGTTTGCCGATTCAGATGTCACCAATCAGGAAATTCGCGATTTGGCCTTTTCCAATCCGGTTGCAGCCCGCGCCGTGCTGCGCCTGTTCGATCGTTATCAATCCCTGTCACAGGACCGCGCGGACATTTCTACAGAGGATCAAAACGAGCCCTATCACCGGGCAACCGATGCCATTTCTGACTTTTTGCAGGAAAACGCCAATTACTTCCCGCCATTAGAGGAAGCGGCAGGGCGGGTTCGCGAAGATATCGAAAACTCTTCGGCAGGTAATTTGGAACAAGGGCTACGTGCCTGGCTTGAAAACATCTCGGGAACGCAAGTGCAGCTGTCTTCCATGCCCCACGGTATTGCCCGGCGGATGAGCGAAGATGGCTCAATTCTGCATATTTCCGACATTTTACCGGCAGAAACTGCCAATTTCGCCATCGCCCATCATATCGGCTTGTTGGCGGCGGAAAATGTGATTGGTGATATCATTTTGTCCAGCACCCTGCCCGAGCAAGATGCGCCGGAGCTGGCGCGCAACGTGCTGGTTTCGTATTTCGCAGCAGCGTTGATCATGCCCTATGCGCCATTTTTGCAGGCCTGTACCGATTATCGCTACGATATTGAGCGCATCGCCCGGCATTTTGGCGCTAGTTTTGAGCAAGTTTGCCACCGCATGACCACGTTGCAACGGCCCGGCGCATCGGGTGTTCCGCTGCATTTGGTGCGCACCGATATTGCGGGCAATATTTCCAAACGGTTTTCGCTGTCGGGCATCCACATTCCGCGCCATTCCGGGGCCTGCCCGCGCTGGAATATTTACTCGGCGTTTCTGGCACCGGGCCGCATTAATGTTCAGCTTAGTCAAATGCCCGATGGCGAGATCTATTTTTGCATCGCACGCAGTTTTGAAAAAGGCGATTACCGCCACAACGCTCCGCGCCGCCATTTATCCATTGGGCTGGGGTGTCATGCCTCTAATGCGCACCGCATGATTTACTCAGATGGCATGGACCTCAACAGCAAAACCCAGACCGTTCCCATCGGCGTTGGTTGCCGCATTTGCCCGCGCAAAGARTGCGAGCAACGCGCCCAYCCACCRGCRGGACACMGGTTTCATCTGGTCGATACAGAGCGCGCMGAAAGCTTTTATGGCCGCATTGGRTAATCAAGGCATAAAACGGMCTTTCGCGGCCYAAAAGGCACCAATTTCTTGGTTTTCCGCCAATATYCTGCTATCGTGTTGTAACGTTAATAGATAAAAATAGACGAGGGAACGATGGCTGGAAAACGAATTTTAATGCTGGTGGGCGAATATAGYGAAGAGTACGAAATTTTCGTCTTTCAGCAGGGCATGGAAGCTGTTGGCCACACGGTTGATCTCGTGTGCCCGGAAACCAAAGCCGGCTACCGTTTGGCCACAAGTATCCATGATTTTGGCGACGTGATGACCTGGACGGAAACACCCGGCCACTGTGTTAATATGTCGGTGGATTTCGACAAGGTTGATACCGCAGACTACGATGCTTTGTATATCGCCGGTGGCCGTGGCCCCGAATACATCCGCACCTATCCGCGTATTCGCGAAATCGTGCGTGAGTTCCACCGCGATGATAAGCCGATTGCATCTATTTGCCATGGCTTGCAGGTGCTGATTGCCGTGCCAGAAGTGATCAAGGGCAAGAGGGTTTCMGGCYTGTTTACCGTTGAGCCAGARGYGGCGCTGACMGAAGCGACCTACGTTAAAATTGGCCCAACYGCTGCWYTGCGCGATGGCAATATGGTGACAGCTGAAGGCTGGACCGCATTGGCTGCGTTCATGAGGGAATTCATGGCTGTGCTGGGTACCGAAATCAAACACCACCCAATCGGTACACTTTAGATTGGACACCAGCTTTTAGCTGAAATTTGACGACAAAAAGGGCCGGATGATCATCTCATCCGGCCCTTTTTATGTGACCAGTTGGCCGTTTTATAAATCAGTCTTCAACGAGATCAATTTCCAGGAAATCGGCAACATCACGCAGCCAGATTTGTTGCACAAACGCATCATGCACCGGGTGGTTGCTGTAGGCGTCATAGGTTTCCTGAGTGTCGAAATCCATCGCAAAACAATAGGCAAAATCGTTTTTAGGGCTGACTTCACGAAACTTGTGAAAATTCTTAACGCCGGGAATATCCACCAGTGGTGCTGCGGCGGCAAAAAAGGCTTTTTCGCCCTCAGAACCAGCGGCGTGGTGAAGCCGGAATACAACGGTATGTCGGATCATAATTTCTCTCCCAAATTATGTGGCTCAGGCTGCATCCCAGCCCGAGCGAATGGTTTTATAGCCATCGCGATATACCGCTTCCGGGCTTTCGGCGAAATCACGCCAAACCCTTGTGGCAGCTGCCAGTTCCGGCAAGCCTCGGCCAAAAGCTTCAATCGTCAACCAACCATCATAGCCAGAGCTTTTGATGGCGGAGAACGTTTCTGCCCAAGGCACATGGCCCCGGCCCGGTACACCTCGATCATTCTCTGAAATATGCACATAGGAGATGTTTTTGGAATTGCGTGTAAATGCCGCAACCGGGTCGGTCTCTTCAATATTGGCATGAAACGTATCGTACATGGTTGAAAGCGCTGGGTGGCCAACACTTTCCACGTAGCCACAAAGATCATCCATGGTGTTCGCAAAATAGGATTCAAAGCGATTGACCGCTTCCAGCACAATTGTGATGCCGTGCTCTTGGGCATAGTCACAGGCCTGTTTGTGCACGTCGCGCGCCAGTTCGAACTCACGCTGCGTTGGGCCAACGCCGGTAAACTCGCCAAGAACCTGATGCAGCGGCCCGGCAACCTGTTTGCCGCCCACTGCCACTGTGCAATCCACCAGCCATTTCAGATAATCCACGGCGGCGCGGCGCACGGCAGTATCTTCAGACAAAGGATTTTGCTCAAGGCTGGGAATAACCGAAATACCGTTACGCTCCAGCCCAATTTCATCCAGCATTTTGCCGGTTTTTGCATATTCTTCCGGCGTGCCGCCAAACATTGGCACCTCAACACCATCATAACCGGTGGCCTTGATATCCTCCAAAAGCGCGCGATGTTCCTCGCCCAAAGAAGTCGTCCACAGCAACATGCAAAAACCAATTTTCATGCCAAATCCCCCTTTATGCTCGCCTAGCTATGCGTATGGTTGATGCCGGTTTTTGTATCAAAACCATGCAAACGCACCTGATTCCAGGTGCATTTGATCTCATCATCAATTGCAATTTTGTAGGCCGCAGGCACTGTCGCTTTGAAGAAGGTTTCACCGGCGCGCAGCGTGATGATCTTTTCAACGCCCTGATTTTCAATGTGATAGACAGTCGCCGCAATTCCAGTATCGCCGATATTAATATCTTCAGAGCGAATACCGAGCGTGATGGGCCCGTCATCCTTGCCAATGCGTTCCTTGCCTTTGTCGTCCAGCTTCAGCTCGAAAGCACCATCAACAATGGCCACGCCATTTTTCTTCATAGCGGGGATCAAATTCATTGCAGGCGAACCGATGAAGCCTGCCACAAAAGTGTTGTACGGGCTGTTGTAAACATCATGCGGTTTACCAACTTGCACAAGTTTGCCATCCTGGAGAACACCGATCCGATCGCCCATCGACATGGCTTCGATCTGATCATGGGTCACAAACAGGAAGGTGGCTTTTAGCTGAACTTGAAGCTCTTTGAGCTCCAGACGCAGCGATTCCTTGAGCTTGGCATCCAGATTGGACAGTGGCTCATCCATCAAGAAGACGGTTGGTTCGCGCACAATCGCCCGCCCCACCGATACACGCTGCATCTCGCCGCCGGACAACTTGTCGGTTTTACGATCCATCAATGGCTCGATATGCAGCATTTTTGCGGCACTGTTGACCCGATTGTTGATCTCTTCCTCGCTGTAGCGGCCTTTAACGGCACGCAGAGGAAATTCCAGATTTTCGCGCACATTGTAACGTGGATAAAGCGAATAATACTGGAACACCATCGCCACATCACGCTCGGCAACACTCAGCGTGCTGGCATCAACGCCCTCAATGGTTATCTGCCCCTCATCCAGGGTTTCAAGGCCAGAAATCAGGCGCAGTAATGTGGTTTTACCAGCGCCGGTTGGGCCCAAAAGCACAAAGAATTCGCCATCTTTGAGGGTGATTGAAACATCATTGACAGCGCGTACACCGGCAAATTTTTTGGTTACGTTTTGAAGACTGATTTCGGCCATCTCAGTGCTCCAGTCGAATTTTTAGTGAATCGCCGCTATCGGCATCGAAAAAGTGAGTTTGTGTCTCGTCGAGCTTGGCCCAGATGGTACCGCCCGGCTTATCAACATAGCCACTGCTGGTTCGGGCACGGAACAACTCCCCGCCCACTTTGATATCGACAATATCGTAAGCACCAAGCGGCTCGATGGCGTGCACCTCGGCGGCGCAGGCATCGGCACTCTTATCACCAGACAACAGTACAGCTTCAGGGCGAACGCCCAGTTTCAGGCCATGGCCCTTTGGCAAAAATTTGGTGATTTTGGCTTCCAGTTCCTTGCTGAAAGCAAACCCTGCCTGCTTTTCGCCGACCAGCATATTGGTGCCGGATTTACCGGTTTGGATCGTGGATGAAACAATGTTCATCACCGGGCTACCAACAAATTGCGCCACAAACAGATYGACCGGATTGAGATAAACCTCAGTCGGGCTACCMACYTGCTGCAAAATACCATCATTCATGATCGCGATCCGATCAGCCAGAGACATCGCCTCAACCTGATCATGGGTCACATAAACCGTRGTGGCTTCATTCTCGATGTGCAGACGCTTTAGCTCRGTGCGCATATCYTCRCGCAGCTGRGCRTCAAGCGCGCCGATGGGCTCATCCATCAGCAAKGCCTTTGGACGGCGCACCAGCGCCCTGCCAATGGCCACACGCTGCATATCACCGCCTGAGAGGACTGAGGGACGCTTTTTAAGCARGTGCTCAATCTGGAGCGCTTTKGCGACCTCATTAACCTGACGGTCAATCTCGTTTTTGCYYGTGCCAGTCGCGCGCAAAGGAAACGCGATATTGTCAAAGGCGGTTAAATGCGGATAGAGCGCAAAAAGCTGGAACACGAACGCAATATCGCGGTGTCCCGGACCTAAATCCTGGACCTCCTTGCCATCAATGGTGATGGTGCCRCCATTGATGTCCTCAAGACCGGCAATGGCACGCAATGTTGTTGTCTTGCCGCAACCCGATGGGCCARGCAGCACCACAAACTCACCTTGTTCAATTTCAAGGTTCAGCTGGCGGATAACGTAATTGTCGCCGAAATATTTTTCGACATTATGGAGACCTATATTGGCCATGGGGTCTTATTCCTCCTCAGGGCCGGGTTTGATATGCGAAAACACCAAAAACCCGACGAGACCAATCAGGATCACAGTGATCCCATAGCGATGCAGAAACAGGTTCCACGGTTGTACGGTGGCAATAATGCCAGCAACCATGGTCCACTGCGAAATGGGTTCGAGAACATTGGCTGAAAGCCGTTTGAAACCTGGTGACATAATGTGTTCCTCCCCTACTTACGGATTGCGCCAAAGGTCACACCGCGAAGCAGGTGATTGCGTAGCAGGAATGTGAAGATTGATACGGGAATGAGGAACAACACGGTTCCAGCGGCGATTGTGGTCCAGTCAACGAGGCCCGATCCAACTTGCGCTGGAATAAAGGGCGGTGCTGTCTGGGCACGGCGGCTGGTCATGATGAGAGCAAAAGCATACTCATTCCAGGCGGTTATGAAGCAGAACACGGCTGTGGCAGCAATGCCGGTCACCGCTTCTGGTAGCACAATTTTGAAGAAGGCCCGCATGCGCGAATAGCCATCAATCAGTGCTGATTCCTCGTATTCCTTGGGTATTTCATCCATGAACCCCTTCATCAGCCACACTGAGAAGGACAGATTGAAGGCGGTATAGAGCGCTATCAATCCGACATGAGTGTCAGTCATCCCCACGGCGCGGTACATCAAGAACATCGGGATGGCCACCACAACGGGTGGCAACATTCGCGTCGATAGCACAAAGAACAACCAATCGTCCTTACCCGCCACCTTGAATCGCGAGAACCCGTAGGCCGTCAACGTCCCCATACTCACCGCTAAAAAGGTGCTTATTATCGCGACAATCAGCGAGTTTTTGAACCTATCGGGATAGGCCGACAGCAAAACCTTGCCTTTCACGCGCAGCACACGCTCGCCGCCATCATAAATGGCTTTTTCCCACCAAGGGGCAGCTTCATAGACTTCTGGCTCAACCGGTTTGCGCAATTGCACACGGCGGGTGAACAGCTTGATGAAGCCGGTTACCTCGGGTTGAAAGAACACCGTTGGCGGCACGGATGTGGCCATCGCACGCGGTTTAAACGCGGTTGAGGCGATCCAGTAGATCGGTGAGAGGAACACGATAGTCGCGACGATAACGCAGGCGATAGCGAGGCGGTTATAGGTGCGCTGGGAAGGCGATTTAACAGCAGCCATTTTAGCGCTCCTTCACTTTATTGAGGTATTTGACATAGATATTGGTGATCGCCACAACGATGATCAGAACCATGTAGGCAAAGGCACTCGATCGCCCGGTTTGCCATTCCTGGAACGCCATCTTGTAGAGCCTGATGGAGATCATCTCCGTCGAGGGCTGGCCACTCATGATGAACACAATATCAAAGGTTTTGAACGCTTCCATGGTGCGGAAAATGATGGCGATCAACAGGATCGGCGTCACCAGCGGCAGCGTGATACGGCTAAAGGTGTACCAGGCACTGGCACGGTCAATGGAAGCCGCTTCATAAAGGTGCGATGGCACGGCAGAGAGGCCCGCCAGCGACAGCAGCATCACAAAGGGTGACCACATCCAGATATCGGTGATGGCAACCGCATAGAGCGCCATTTTGGGGTTTGACAGCCACTCAAAGCTACCAAGACCAAATATATGGTTGATCGGTCCCCAGGACGGATCGTAGAGCAGCTTCCAGAACAGGCCAACAACGGCCATGGACATCATCATCGGCAGCAACAGCAGCGTGGTCACAATGCCTTTCATGGGAAAGGCCCGGTTCAACAGCAGCGCAAGGCCAAAGCCTACAAACACTTGCCCGGCCACCGATACAATCACGTAATGCGCGGTCACCGAAAAGTTGCGCCAGATATTGGGATCTGACAGCAGCTCGCGATAATTCTTCAGGCCGACCCAATTGGCCGAATCCCCGACGGATGCCCGGAAATCGGTGAATGAGTATCCCAGTGAATAAATCAGCGGAAAGATGTTGAAGACGATTAAGAACAGGATCGTCGGAATAATGAACAGGTTGCGGATGGATAGATCACTCCATCCCCGTGCAGCCGCTCTCGATTTTGGGTCTAGCTTCGCAATGACAGCCACGATCCCCTCCGAATTATTGAAATGCTATTTTATTGAAGTGTCACAGATGAGGACCGGCAGAAAACTGCCGACCCTCACAATGCATCGCTTAGTAGCGATCGTATTTTGTGAACGTTGCTGTCCAGTCTGCAGCGAGGCCATCAAGAGCTTCTTTTGCAGTACCGTCACCACCCACAACAAAGGGATAGATACGGGTGTTGATCTGGGTCAGCAGCTCAGCATACTCAGGCACAGCCCAGAAATCTTTAACCATGAACATAGACTGGTAAAAGGCTTCATTGTAAGGCGTTGCTGTACGGAATGCTTCGGATTCCAGAACCGATTTGGAAGCTGTATAGCCACCAAGCTCAGCCCAACGAACCTGAACCTTATCCTGAATGAACCACTCAAGGAACTTCATGGATTCTTCCTGATTCTTGGAATAAGAAATCACGGAAACACCCTGGCCACCAAGCGCAGCATGCYGGATGCCATCAGGACCGGCYGGGTTGGAGAAGTAACCTGTGTTTGCAGMGTTAGGATTAACMGCWGGATTATYCAGRGCCGGGAAGAAAGCAAAATARTTCATGCTCATCGCRGCCAGRCYTTCAGTGATCGCCTGRTTATCTTCTTGGAAGAAGGTTTTGCCCCAGTTCGGTGGTGTGAACTGATACAATTCAGCATAGGCTTCAAGCGCRGCWAYAGCATTATCGGAGTTGATAATACCTTCAACCTGRWAGGTTTTRTARTCACCCAAATCRCCRCCRAAGCTGAACAGAGCGTTTTCAWARCCCATAACCAAAGCGTCATAAGAGTTATCGGTATAGATCGCTATGCCATATCTCCTATCGTCTGGACGGTTGAAGAAYTCGGCGATRTCGCGCATCTGAGCCCAAGTWTCAGGCACATCAAGCGGATAACCGTATTTAGCTGAGAAYGCAGCCATTTCTTTTGGATCTTCGAACCAATCTTTACGATARGCCCAACCTGTTGCATCACCCTCAAGCGGGATAGCCCAGAATTTGCCATCATACTCAGCATACGACTTAACAGTCGCTGGAGCCATGATGTCTCCAACTTTATGCTTGTTGAAGAAGTCWGTCAGATCRACATAGTGACCACCGGTGGAACCGGCACCCAGCCATTGGCTATCACCAACAACCATGTCGTAAGCATCGCCGTGAGCGTTAAACTCGGTGAATGCTTTGGTCTGAAAATCAGGCCATGGCGTTGTTTCAACGAGAACAACTACACCGGTCTCTTCGGTGTACTCATTGACGAGTTCCTGCAAGTAGTTTGCTGGATCCCATTCCGCCCAAAATATTGTAAGTTCCTGAGCCTGAACAGATGTGCCCATAGCAAGTGTCATACTTGCAGCGGCCATCAGGCTTGTCATAGTTCTTCGCAACATAATTCCCTCCGAGTTGCAGCTTCTATTAAGAGCACCGATCTGCCGCAAGACGCGGTGCCCGATGCACTTCATTCCAGTCGTGGCTTTTCGCCATCTTTTGTATTGGTGTTACCGTTTGTCTTTCACCAATTCTTAATCTAGTCCACAAACGCAATTGGTCCAGTATATCCTCGCCTCCTCGCGAGAACACTGCCCTCCACCACTTGCGCTTATAAAGTACTCAGCTTGCGTCCTCCTGCTTTCGCAGAGTTTGGCGCACCATTGCCTGTGCCGCCCAAACAACCAATTCTGTTGTCTTTGGCGACGCAATACCATTGATATCTTTCATCACAGCAATAGCCTCGATGCCAAAAATGACAGACAGGCCATTGAGCAATTGCTGATAGTCTTCATCAGGAATAGTGCCGCAGAGCGGCTCAAGAGCCCGCGCCAGCAACGCAATGCGATGCCCGCGCTTGAACTGATATTCGCTTTCGTCCAGCGTCCCGGCTGTTCTCTGCGCCATTTGCACAAGAGAGAGCTGCAGGACTGCACGGAAGGTCGCTTCAAAAGCCTCGATACGCGGCATGGAAAATTCCAGCAGCTCGGTGACGCGCACTTCAACATCTTCTGCGCTGGATCGCCACACCATGATGGGGCCAAGTGCGTGTTTGATAACTTGCTGCACCAACGCCGCCTGATTTGGAAAATACCTGTAGGCCGTTGCGCGCGATACACCTGCCTCTTCAGAAACATAGCTAACCGAGGGCGTGATTCCGTTCTGCATAAGCTGGATTGCACAATCCAGCATCAACCGCCGCGTGCGCGCCTTTGGACCCTTTTCAAGCTCCATACTCCCCTGATCCAATAACTCTGGCTCAGAAGGTAATACATCGGCAACTGGTTGACGTGAGATACTCATATCATTATGATACGGCAATCTCATTTCGTAATCAAGCAGTGTTTATAAATCTTCTTACTAGGCCAATGAGGCAATCATGAAACGCCTGTATATCGTGGGAACTGCCGACACAAAAGGCCCGGAACTCCGCTATCTTAGCGAGAAAATCCGGGGTTTTGGGCATGTGCCGGTCATCGTTGATGTGGGCACCAAAAAACCGACGATTGCGGTTGATATTAGCGCAAAAATTGTTGCTGAATTTAGTGCTGATGGCGCTGAGAGCATTCTGGAAACTGATGATCGCGGCACTGCCATAACCGGCATGGCCAAGGCTTTTGCGCGTTTCATTGCCAGCCGCGATGATATTTCTGGTATTTTGGGCATTGGCGGCGGCGGTGGCACCTCCATCATTTGCGAGGGCATGCAGGTTTTGCCGCTGGGGCTGCCCAAAATCATGGTGTCCACTTTGGCCTCTGGCGATGTCGCGCCCTATGTCGGCGTGTCAGACATCATCATGATGCCCTCTGTGACCGATCTTGCCGGGCTTAACCGATTGAGCCGAATCATCCTCCACAACGCCGCCAGCGCGATTGTGGGCATGAGCGAGAACCCTGCTCCCAAGACCGACGACAAGCCCGCCCTTGGCCTAACCATGTTTGGCGTCACGACGCCCGCTGTCACCGCCATCGCCGATCTTTTGGCCGATGATTATGACGGCCTGATCTTTCACGCCACCGGCACCGGTGGACGCGCCATGGAAAACTTGGTGGGCAATGATTTACTAACTGGCGTTTTGGATATCACAACCACCGAAATTGCCGATCTTTTGGTTGGCGGCGTGCTGGCGGCAAGCGAAACCCGGCTCGACATCATCATCCAAAAGGCCCTGCCCTATGTCGGCTCTGTCGGCGCGCTGGATATGGTCAATTTCTGGGCCAAGGAAACGGTGCCAAAAGGATTCCAGAACCGCAATCTCTATGTGCACAACGCCAATGTGACCTTGATGCGCACAGATGCAGCCGAGTGCCGCAAAATTGGCGCGTGGATCGGCGACAAAATCAACAAGATGAGCGGCCCGGTTCGCTTTCTCATTCCCGAAAAAGGCATTTCGTCTCTCGATATCGAGGGCGGTGCCTTTTTTGATCCCGCAACAGATGCGGTGCTTTTCGACACGATTGAAAATACCGTCAGCTGGAACAACAGCAAGATTATAAAACGCCTTCCCTACCATATTAACGACCCGGAATTCGCCCAGGCTGCCGTTGCAGCATGGCGCGAGATTTCGAATTGATTCAAAGGATTTTCCGCATGCCAGCACCTTCACGAAAAGAGATACTGCAAAAGTTCCACGCGATGGTTGACCAGCGCATCCCCATTGTGGGCGGCGGCGCGGGCACTGGTCTGTCGGCCAAATGCGAGGAAGCTGGCGGCATTGATTTGATAATTATCTACAATTCGGGCCGTTACCGCATGGCCGGTCGCGGTTCATCTGCCGGGCTGTTGGCCTATGGCAACGCCAATGAAATCGTCAAGGATATGGCCCGCGAAGTGTTGCCCGTGGTCAAACACACGCCGGTTTTGGCCGGGGTCAACGGCACCGACCCTTTTGTGCTGATGCCCCATTTGCTGGCAGAGCTGAAAGCCATGGGTTTTTCGGGCGTGCAGAACTTTCCAACGGTCGGCCTGTTTGATGGCCGTATGCGGGTGAGTTTTGAGGAAACCGGGCTTGGGTTCGGCCTCGAAGTCGACATGATTGCGCAGGCCAACGAGATCGATTTATTGACCACGCCTTATGTGTTTGAAACCGAAGAAGCCGAAGCCATGGCGCGCGCTGGAGCGGATATTATCGTCGCGCATATGGGCGTCACCACCGGCGGTAGCATTGGCGCGACATCGGCCAAAACGCTAGATGAATGCATCGCGGAAATCGATGCTATTTCGGAAGCGGCCCGAAAAGTACGCGATGACATCATCATCTTGTGCCACGGCGGCCCCATCGCCATGCCGGATGACGCGGAATATGTGTTGCAGAATGCCGCCAATTGCCACGGCTTTTATGGCGCATCGAGCATGGAGCGTTTGCCGGTTGAGGGCGCGCTTGTTGAGCAAACGCAAAAATTCAAATCACTTAAATTCTGATTTCAAACTAACTGGGAGGTTTTCACATGGCGGATGGCAAATTTTCAATGGCAAGCGACATTGAGCCGGAAATTCTGGACTGGGGACAATTGCGCTGGGTCAGCTCTCCGCTGGCGACAAATGCCAATCAGTTGACCGTAATTGACGTGACGCTGAACCCCGGTAAGGGCCATGATTTTCACAAGCACCCGGACCAGGAAGAGGTCATCTACGTGATTTCAGGATCGGTGGAGCAGTGGGTGGATCAAGAAATGCGCATTCTTGGCCCCGGTGATTCCGCGTTTTTGCCTGCGGGCATGGTGCATGCATCGTTTAACAATGGCGATAGCGATGCCAAAGTTTTGGCCATTCTTGGCCCCTGTGTGGGTGATGGTGGTTATGAGTTGGTGGACGTTGCCGACCAAGCGCCGTGGAATACGTTGCGCAAATAATTTTTATAAAAAAGCGCGGGCCAGCAAAACCGGCCCGCGCGAAATACCTTCTAGTTCCGGGCACTCTCCCAAGCACCCGTTTCAGCAGATTTCAACACCGCATCGGTCACAACATCTGTAGCCATGGCTTCTCTAAAAGTTGGAGAAGGCGCGGTGCCATCTTCCAGACCTTTGATGAAATCTGCGACCTGATGAATGAAAGTGTGCTCATACCCGATCTGCAAACCGGGCACCCACCACTTGTCCATATAAGGGTGGTCACCATCGGTGATATGCAGGGTTTTCCAACCCCGCGTGAGGCCTTCATCTGAATGATCGAAGAATTCGAGGCGATGCAGATCGTGCAAATCCCAGGCAATCGATCCATTTTCACCGTTGATTTCAAACGTGTTGAGCGCCTTATGGCCGCGCGCATAACGCGTGGCTTCAAACGTCGCCAGCGATCCATTGGCGAAACGGGCCAAAAACATGCTGGCATCATCAATCGTCACCTTTTGCATTTTGCCGGTCAACGTGTGCATCCGCTCCTTGATAAAGGTCTCGGTGGTGCCGGTTACGGTGTCGATTTCACCATTCAGCCAAAGCGCAGTATCGATGCAATGGGCCAGCAAATCGCCTGTTACACCACTGCCCGCAACATCTTTATCGAGCCGCCAAAGCCCCTCGCCGCCCTGCGGCAGATCGGTGGAAATGGTCCAATCCTGCAAGAACTTAGCACGGTAATGAAAAATGCGGCCAAGCTTGCCCTCATCAATCAACTGTTTTGCCAAGGTTACCGCCGGTACGCGGCGGTAATTATACCAAACCATATTGGCAACACCGGCCTTTTCAACCGCTGCAACCATCTCTGCCGATTCAGCTGCATTACGCCCAAGCGGTTTTTCGCACATCACCATTTTGCCAGCTTCCGCCGCCGCAATTGCGATTTCTTTATGGGTGTCGTTGGGGCTGGCAATATCAATCAGATCGATATCATCGCGCGCGATCATTTTGCGCCAATCGGTTTCCACCGATTGATAGTTCCACTGCTCGGCAAACGCTTTGGCCTTTTCGCCATTGCGCGCACAAATCGCGGTTAGTTCCGGCGTATAGCCAGAATCGAAAAAGTTGCTGACGGATGTAAAGGCGTTGGAGTGTGTCCGGCCCATAAAGCCGTAACCGACAAGCCCGACACGAAGTTTCTTTTTAGCCATTTTATTGTCTCCCCTTCGCGGATTTAAGACCAGCCATGCGCATCGCGCACCTTGATCATTGCGGCCAAAATGTTGTTCCATGTGTCGGGTTTGGCCATGTCATCATTGGGGAACATGCAACCATCCCAGCAAATGTGCTTCATGGCTTTGGTCAATGCGCCATCCTTATTGCGCAGCCAAAGGCCCGCATCTTCGGTAATGTTCAGCTTGCCATTGGGGTCATTCGCCATGCAGTGACGACCGGTTTTGTCATGGCTGCCCATGCCTTTGACCGTGCCATCATTTTGCGCAACGTGAAAATCCGTGGTCCATGGGCGTAGCGCATCGGTTACTTTGACCAGTGCTTCATGCAAAACGCTGCGATCTTCCCAATCATAGCCCTCTGGCAACAGCCGATGTTCCTGCGCATTAAAGCCCATTGTGTATAGCAGCGTGTGGGCCATATCGGCCTGAAAACCGATGATTTTTGGCCGATCTGTGGCTTCCAAAAGTTCCACCATATGCTTCCAGGAATGCATGCCGCCCCAGCAAATCTCGCCCTCAACAGCCAGGCGCTCGCCGTGACCTTCGGCAACATCACACGCTTCGCGAAATGTTTGGGCAATCAGCTTGGTGTTTCCAGCCTCATCTTTCGACCATTCTTCAACGCCCGATGCGGAATCGATACGCACCAAACCATAGTCGCGCACGCCAAGATCGCTCAACTTGCTCATAATCCGGCATGACTTATCGACCATCGTGACAAATTGTTTGCGCTCATCGGCACTGCCCATCGCGGCACCGCCGCCAACGGGAGGCCAAACCGGGGCAACGGCAGAGCCAACTTTCAACTTTCGCGCCATCAGCTTATCGGCCAGAATTTTCAGATCATCATCAGTTGCATCAATGCTGGTGTGCGGATCGGCCAGAAACAAATCCACCCCATCAAATTTAACGCCGTTTACCTCCGCCGCAGCGGTCATATCCAGCATTGTGTCCAGATCAATTGGCGGTTCGGAATCCGGTCCCTTGCCAACCACGCCCGGCCACATCGCATTATGCAGTTTTGGATAGATATTCTGGCTCATAGCCTATGCTCCCCGTTTAAAATCCCCTTACGTCATAGCTAAGAGATTGCGCGGTTTACAGCCATTGAGCAAGGGTAAACTGGCTAAAAAACCACCCCATCAAATAATTTTCTGGCGGTCCTGAGAACACCGGCAGAATCGATGCCATTTTGGTCATCCATCGACGCCAAAACGGTGAATTCGCCGCTGGGATGCTCCACGGATAAGGACTTTTTTCGCCCTTTTGGAATTTGTGCCAAGGGAGCTGCCGGACTGCCTGGCAAAAGACACGCTGTGGCGACACTTACCGCCGCCAAAACCCCAATCGCGGCATGACAGCGATGCGGGATAAAACTGCGCGTGGAAATGCAGCCGCCCTTCATTGGCGCACTGACAAGCGTCATTTTGGGCACGGATTTCTCGCGCACATCACCAAGGTTCATCATCGGGCCAACTTGCAGTCGGATACTTTCAATCTTTTCTTTAAGCTGTTGATTTTGCTCTAACTCTTTAGGGTCTTCTTCCCCCGTCAAACCAAAATCAGACGCCCGCATGACAACGCATGGCATGCCATTATCGATCAAAGTTGCCTCGACACCATCGATGATATCGACCTCATTTCCAGTCGGCAAAAGCGCACCGCAACTGGACCCGGCAGTATCCTCAAAAACAATGGTAACCGGCGCAGAACTGCCCGGAACACCATCAATTTTAGCGCTGCCATCATAGGTCAATTGGCCATCTGGCGTCTCGATTGTAACGGTCGCAATCTGGCTGGTATTTTCCATGAAAATACGGATATCTGTGCGCGGATGAACAGCTTTTACCAGCCCGCGTTCAATGGCAAAGGGGCCGATTCCGGCAAGAATATTACCGCAATTTTGCGCATCTGTGACGATGGGTTTGTCGACAAAAACCTGCAAAAAAAGATAGTCAACATCGGTGTTTTTGCGCGCTGATTTGCGCACAATGGCGACCTTCGAAGTCAGCGTATCACCGCCGCCCAAACCATCTATTTGACGCGAATCTGGCGAGCCCATAATGCGCAATAAAGCCGCATCACGGGCCGCGATATCCTGCGGCAAATCATCGGCCAAAAAGTAACCGCCCTTGGATGTGCCACCGCGCATCCACATGCACCGCACACCGGCATCAGACATATTTTAGGCCCCGTTCTGCCAGCCGCTCACGCATATTATACATGTCGAGGCCAAGCTCTCCTGACTCCAAACGTTGGCGCTTTTCTTCTTCAGCTGCCACACGCGCTTGCG
>NVXB01000085.1 GCA_002746425.1 Hyphomicrobiales bacterium
CTCGGCCTCACCCAACCGGCGGTTTACAAGCATTTTCGCAACAAAGAGGATATTTGGCGTTCCATCGCCGAGGGTCTGGGCAATCAGGTTGAGGAGAATATCGCCTTTGCGCTGGCCGCAGATAAAGCCCCCCTGGATCGGCTACGTTTGCTTTTTACGGGCCATTTAAAGCTCATACAAAACACACCTGCTTTGCCTGAAATCATGGTGGCGCGCGATCCAAAAGGCGATCAAAATGTGGTGCGCTCGCAAATGCAATCCAGCATGACCGACTTTCAAAAAACCATCACCAGCGCCGTTGCGCAAGGCCGACAAGACGGTGATTTGCGCAAGGATGTGAGTGATGCAGATATGACCACGCTACTATTTGGCATCATTCAGGGATTGGCTCTGCGCTTATTGATGACACGCAATCCAGCCGTTCTGGTGGAGGACGGCGAAAGGCTTTTGGAGCTACTGCTATCAGCCTTCACCGAGAATGAAGAGATTGCCTGAACGACAACTCAAGCCAGAGCTTTGGCCAGTTCCTTTGCCAATAAATCAAACACCATCCGCATACGTCGGCTGGTACTAAGCTCGCGATGAGCAACCAACCAAACTGGAAATGTTAGTGGCTCCAAATCTGGCAACACACGGCGTACCACCGATTCGTGATCGCCAACATCGCTTTGCATGATGCCAATGCCAATGCCCTGTTTGACAAATTCCCATTGAACCAGCAGATTTTCGCTCAGCACTGGAAAATTGCGTTGGGTGAGGTTTAGCCCCAACGTGTTAAGCGCATTTATCAACGCGTCAGTATGATCAAAACCAATAAAATCAGCATCCTTTAAACCATAGGGCGTGGTGGGATTGCCAATTTTCTGTAAATAATCGGGCGTTGCGTAAAGTCGCGCGGAAACGTCCTTGATTTTCCTAGCAATTAAATCCGGCTGTGTCGGGCGAAAGCTGCGAATGGCAATATCAGCCTCGCGACGCCGTAAATCGCTGGTGGTGTTTGTGGCAATGATTTCAATATCAATGCCGGGCTCTTGTTGCCGCAAATTTTTAAGGATGGGCGGCAGCAAAAAGGCAGCATGAACATCGCTGGCAGTGATGCAAATTGTACCCTCAATAGATTGCGATTGGCCAAATGCCGCCAGTGAAACACGGTTGGCAGCTTCCCCCATGGCGCGCACATGTTCCAACAGCTCCAGCCCAGTTGGGGTAAGCACCAAATTACGCCCGACCCGGTCAAACAAGATAATGCCAAGCTCTTTTTCAATCGCATCAACCTGACGGCCCAGCGTTGGTTGCGCGACACCCAACGCACGCGCCGCCGCCGATAAAGACCCCTCCTCCGCCGTAACAAGAAAAGCCCTAGCCCGATTCCAGTCGAAATTTATTGATTTCCAATCCATGCATATATGCATATCAAACCAACGAACTCAGTCAATTTATATTAATCGCGGACGCGTCTATATCAATGGCAATTGCTGAGTAACTCAGCTTATCAAACCTATATGCAGGAGCCATCAGACCATGAAAGCCATCACATATAACAGCTATGGATCAACAGATAATTTGCAATTTCAGGAGGTTTGCACGCCCATTCCAAAGGACAATGAAATTCTGATCCGCATTATCGCAACCACCGTAACTCCGGTGGATTTGGTCTTTCGCAAAGGCGAAAATATSATGGCYCGRCTCTATACYGGYCTWKYCAAACCCAAGAARCAGATTTTGGGCACRGAGCTTGCCGGGGARATTGAGGYCATYGGCAAGAATGTGCMAAAYTTCAAACCAGGTGACCGGGTGTTTGCAGCCACGCCCGATGGKTTTGGTGCCCAYGCTRRCTATATTTGCATGCCGAATRACGAYGCRATCTCCCTCATSCCRACCAATATGAGTTTTGAGGAAGCGGCCACCATCTGCAATGGCGCGCTAACCGCCCTGCCGTTTTTGCGCRATGTCGCRAAYATCAAGSCMGGGCAAAAAGTYCTTATCAATGGCGCRTCCGGCTCCATCGGCATCTATGCGRTACAGCTTGCAAAACACTTTGGMGCRCATGTGACCGGSGTATGCAGCACGGCCAATTTGAACATGGTAACCRCGCTSGGCGCAGATAGGRTCATCGACTACRCCTCTGAGGATTTTACGRCGGGCAGCGAACGCTAYGACATMATCTTTGATACCGTGTCCAAAAGCACTTTTTCTAAAAGCAAGAAAGTGCTGAGCAAGAAGGGTGTGTATCTTGCGACGGACTTGTCTTTTGGCATTCTGTTTCAGATGCTGTGGACATCAATAATGCGCGGCAAAAGGGCCAAGTTTTCAGCGACTGGTCTGCGGACAGCTCCAGAGCGGATTAAAGATTTAGCGCTTATCAAAAGCCTYATTGAAGCTGRAAAARTYCRAACAATCATCGACMGGAGCTATCCCMTGGMTCAAATTGGAGCGGCCTATRATTATGTTGARAAGGGTCACAAAAAAGGAAATGTCGTRGTSAGTGTGGCGTATCCARAGGCAAAAATGAGCGCTGCGGCATAAAAAGCTATGTGGCCAGTTATGCGGRCTGCYTCTCATCCTTGATAACCCGGCCATCATCCAGAGTGATGATGCGATCCGCAAGATCGAGAATGCGGTTGTCATGGGTCACCATCAARGTTGTTGTGCCGCGCTGTTTTCCMARTTGTTTGAGCATGTTTACAATTTGCAAWCCGCTGGCCTTATCAAGGGCGGCGGTTGGCTCATCGGCRAACACAATGCTGGGGTTCCCGACCAGYGCCCGCGCCACCGCRACACGYTGTTTYTGKCCRCCWGATAGATTGCCGGGCAAGTARTTCATRCGGTCATTAAGGCCAACAAGGGTRAGGATATGTTCYGCYGCWGCCTGCCAGTTTTGGGTTGCRGCCTTGCCGTGMACTTCYAGTCCCATGCGCACRTTTTGCAWRGCGGTGAGGCTTTCATGCAGATTATGCGCCTGAAAGATAAATCCCARACGCCGCCGYGATTGCACCAGCATATCCTCGCTCGCGCCATTTAGCTGGGTGCCGAGCAGAGTGACACGTCCCTCCTCAATCTGGCGCAGGCAGCCAACAAGCGTTAGCAGGGTGGTTTTGCCGGAGCCTGATGCGCCCATAAGCACAGTGAGTTGGCCGCGTTCGATTTCCAGATCGATATCAAACAGCACCTGCTTGCGCGCATCGCCCCGGCCAAACCAATGGCTGAGACCTTCTATGATAATTGGGCTTTCGCTGCTCTGCGGTGTTGATGACATCATTGCGCGCCTAAAACAGATCTGCTGGATTGGCGTTTGCCAAGCGGCGCGTTGCGATGGCGCCCGAGAGACCGCACATAGCGAAGGTGCCCATGAGCACAAGAATTGGTCGACCAAACGGCATCGCAAGTGGCAAGCCGGTCTTGCTGGCGACCAGCGCGTAGAGGATAGTTGATATGATCACCCCGGGTATAAAGCCGAATAGCGCAAGAATGAACGCCTCCTCAAAAATAATGCCGAGAAAGAAACGTTGCGGGTAGCCGATGGCTTTGAACGTTGCGTATTCACGCAGATGATCCGCCACATCGCTTGAAAGCACCTGATAGACGATAATGATGCCCACCAACACGCCAATACCCACGCCAAAGCCGAAAATCAGACCGACGGGCTTTTGGGTTGTTTGAAAATTTTGGTCGCCTGCAACAGCCTGATCAATTGTTTGTACAAGCGAATCATAGCTCGGCAATCGTGCTTGAAGCCGCTCCACGACCTCATCCACATTTTGCCCGTCTTCCAGCGTCACCAGAATGTGATTGGGCGCGCCTGAGACACGCTCAGGATACAGATTAAGAAAAGTTTGATCGGATACGACCATATAGCCATCAACCGTAAACCCGCCACCTATCGCGAATGTGCGCAACATCGTCAGGGTCCGGCCACGCGTTTCAAAAACATAGGGTATTGAATTATCCAGATCCTCAAAAATCTGCTTTGGGACATTGCGGGTGGTGCGATCGATCAACACACGGTCAGACAGGGTAAGCTCTTTTAGCTGATCATTGATTTCATCGAGCTTGAAGGTTTTGGCAGATGGATCGACGCCAAATATGTCAAGCGAGCGCTCTGTTCCATCACTTTGTTTCCAGTTGAGCTTTGCTAGGTAAAGCGGCGTTGCAGTGGCAACACCGGGCACAGACAATGCCTCAAACATACGTTGCCTTGGCAATGGACTACCATCGGAGAGCGTGTTCATATCTGAGCCGGATATAATGATTTGGGCGTTCATCGCCGCATAGGGTAGCCGAACGCTCTCTATCAGAGCGCCCAGAAAACCAAGTTGCATAAAGATCAGAATATTAGCAAAGGCCACGCCTGCAATGGCAGATGCAAGCCGTCCCTTGTTATGCACCAATTGCAGCCAGCCAATGGGCAGCCGGCCTAGAATTCTTGTCAGAAAGGCGGTCATTCGCTGGTTACCTCAATGCGCGCCAATACCTGCAAATTAGTAAAACGTTTGGCGGCTTCTGAAGACGCTTTGTCGAGCGTCGCCGTTACCGTCACCACGCGCGCATCTGTGTTGGCCGCGGGGCTTGATCCCACCAATGTCTGCGTGCCTACCTCAAGACCGATTTTTGTCACAATACCCTTGAGCGGTCGTGATAGTGCTTCCGCTGTTAGCTCCACAGAAGCTCCCAACACGACGGCACCAATTTCTGTTTGATAGACCTCGATATCGGCCGTCATCTTGTCGATATTGCCAATATCAAGAATGCCCTTGCTGCCGGGCCTCTCGCCCGGATGCACGTGGATTTTCAAAATTGTGCCGCTAATCGGCGCGTAAACCAGAGATTTTGATAGATCGCTTTTGGCACGTTTGAGATCGCTCACGGCAGCATCAACGTTTCTGGCGGCAACGATGACATCGGGCTGCTCGTTAATCGAATTGGTCACATATCGGCTAAGCGTTGCCGTCAGACGCTCCACATCGCCTTGCGCCTGATCGCGCGCAGATTGTTTTTGGTCCAGCACAGCGCGGGTGGTGAACCCCCGATCAAACAGAGCTTGCGCGCGATCGAGTTCCGACTGGAAATTCTGCAAAGCGCTTTTTGCACGTTGCAACGCGGCTCGTGCTTCATTCTGGCTGGCCTGAACCGAGCTGCGCACCTGATTGAGCGTTGCTTCGCGCGCCGCCACAATCGCCTTTGCGTTTTCAATAATGGCGACAATGTTTTGTTCATTATCGAGACCGGCCAGTGTATCGCCCTGCGCAACCTTGCTGCCTTCCTTGACAAAAAGCGTGGCAATGCGCGCATCCCCGGCCCCAAATGGCGGCGCAACCGTGCGCACATCCCCTTCTGGAAGCAATTTACCAAGGCCAACAATCTGGCGAATTTCAGGCTTGGGTGCCTCAACTACCATATCCGGTGCAGGACGCGGATTGGCAGGAACTGCAATTGGAGATGTGGTGCCACCACCTGGTTCCAACTGTAAAAAACCCATCAGCTTTTGCAGGCCGGGGGGCTGAAAATATAGTGCAACAACACCGACTGTGGCACCAAAAATGAGCACCAATGGCAAAAACCGCAGGACCCGAAATATGCGCCGCAGCAAGGATGGCGGTTTATTGTCTAAATTCGGCGTGGTTTTGTTGGTCACAATCAGCGGCAGATCTGCGTCTGGCGCGGCCGCGCCATCGCTCTGCCCATTCTGGTGGTTTTGCCCCGAATTATTGCCAACTGAGTTCGAAGGCTGAGAAGTTTCATTCATTTAAATGGCCTGTTGGGAGAGAAAACCGTTGTTGCGAACTGAGGGTTAATGCTTATTGACTTAATAGTCATTATCATGATTTCTAGTGCTACTCAATATTAAAATGTCGTTGACCGCTGCACTGTTCAGGGAAATAAGGTAGGCATGACCACCGAAAAACCAGATATTGGGGCAACGGCAAAAGCCCCGCGCCGCAAGCGCCGCAAGGAAGCGCGCCCCGGCGAGATTATTGCAGCGGGTCTGCTGGAGTTTGCCGACAAGGGCTATGCCGCCACACGGTTGGATGACGTGGCCAAACGCGCGGGCGTCGCCAAGGGCACGATCTACCGTTATTTCGATGATAAGCAGGCGCTGTTCCTGGCTGCTGTTCAATCACATGCCGTGCCCACCGTTGGCCTGTTGGAAAAATTCGTCACGGAATTTGATGGCACGACGCGCGAGCTGCTCAACCAACTATTCCGCATTGTTCATGCAAAGCTGGTTCAAGGCGATTTGCAAATCCTGATGCGCATTATCATCACGGAAGGGCGACATTTTCCCGAACTTACCGAGCTCTATTACAAGGAAGGCGTGTCAAAGGGGCAGGCGATTTTGGCAAAAATCATCAAGCGGGGCATTGAGCGCGGCGAAATCCGTGATGACGCCGCAGCGGCACTGCCGATCATTATTCTGGCCCCGGCGATTATGGCCATTATCTGGAAAATGACGTTTAATCATTTGCACCCGGTTGATCCAGACACCTTTTTTGCGGCACATGTCGATCTGGTTTTAAATGGCTTACTGGTGCACGAACCCAAGGTCTAAAAGCACAGTATATAATGCCGTAAATTCATAAATTTCAGCATTTATGCGCGGTCACCCGCAGCAATTTGGTGATAAATTGAGTTGAAAGCAGAGAATAATAGCTTGATCACCTCAAGGACAACACGATGAAACTAACCGATTTTAAAGCCCTGACATTTGACTGCTATGGCACGCTCATCGATTGGGAATCCGGCATGATTGAAGGTCTAAAGCCTCTCACCTCACGCCTTGAGAAATCCTTGTCACGCGACCAAATACTGCAAGCCCATGCCCGCCATGAATCTTCGCAACAAAAATGGACACCTGGTAAGCGCTATTGCGAGTTGTTGCCCATTGTTTACAAACGCCTGGCTGAGGAATGGGGCCTTTCGACATCCAGTGAGGAATGTGCTGCTTATGGTCGTTCGGTTAAACTTTGGCCTGCATTTGCAGATTCCGCTGGCGCGCTGCAATATTTAAAAAAGCATTTCAAACTCATCATTTTATCCAATGTCGACAATGAAAGTTTTGCGGGCAGCAATGAGCGCCTGCAGGTAGGATTTGATGCGATTTACACCGCCGAGGATGTTGGCAGCTACAAGCCCTCTGATCGAAATTTTGAGTATATGCTCGACAAGCTAGAGGCGCTGGGCCTTGAAAAAAGCGATGTGCTGCACACGGCTGAAAGCATGTTTCATGATCATGTGCCGGGCAAACGCCATGGCCTTGCTTCTTGCTGGATTTATCGCCGCCACGAGCAAAAGGGCTTTGGCGCAACCATGAACCCCGGCGACCTACCAGATGTGGATTTCCAGTTCGATAGCATGGCGGATCTGGTTAAAGCGCATCAAGCAGAGCTGCGCGCCTAGTACTTGACATAGATCGCGCGATACCCGCCAATTCGGCAGATGACAGGCAGAACAAAACTCGACCGTATCGACATCAATATTTTGGCGCAATTGCAACAAAATGGCCGGATTACCAACATCAATCTGGCGGATGCTGTCGGGCTGTCACCAAGCCCTTGCCTGCAACGGGTAAAACGACTTGAGAAAGCCGGTTACATCGAAAGCTACAAGGCTCACATCAGCCTTGGCAAACTCACCGATTACATCACCGTTTTTACCGAGGTGACTCTGCATGATCACCGGCGCGAGGATTTCATCAAGTTTGAGCGCGARATCCAAAAATACGACACACTGCAAGAGTGCCATTTGGTGAGCGGCGGCTATGATTAYYTGYTGAAATTCGTGGCCCGCAGCGTCGCGCATTATCAAGAGATCATCGAGACGGTTCTGGACCGCAATATCGGCGTTGAAAAATACTTTAGCTACATCGTCATCAAATCAATTGTGGCACGGGACAGTGTGCCGATCAAAGCCATTTTGTAAGTTCCACAATTGTTTGGTCATCAATCACAATGCCGAGATGGTTGACCCCGCCAAGCAGAATAAAGCTTCCTGATTTAGTGAGCGGAGACATGACYGTYTCATAGACACCAGCATGAAATGCTTCGTCATCTTCTCCCACCAGCAATAAGAAAGGYTGTGTCATCGCGGCAATRTCAGCSTGATARTYTCTGCGCGGTGARTAGCTCGTATTCAGCCTGTAACTGTAATTTAGYGTCGCGGTATGCCCAARCGGACCATCCARMACAGATTGYGGCATTGCAAAGCTGATWATYGRAAGRTCATTAAAAGCAGTAAYGCCAACATTATTGAGCATTGAAAGGCCGATAATTCTTCGAATAGCGACATGAGCCCAACCGCCTGAATTGGGCCGTGTKGTGGGRGCATCRTGGGCTAGAAACGGTGCGAAAAGAACATATTTATCTATGAGTTTCCCATAATCGCCACCAGCAAAACGGACAACCAAACCACCACCCGAAGAATGTCCACCAAGGATAATTTTATCACCCGTTTTAGAGACGTGAGCGATCAAGTCCGCCAAATCATCTTCCAATTGACCAATGTAATCGACATCCCCGCGCCGTTTAGGCGAGCTGCCGTGGCCACGTAAATCTGGAACAATAATATGCGCAACACCCTGACCGGCTAGTGTTTGGGCCAAATGATGGAACTGCATGCCATGCCAAGCAGAGCCATGCACCAAAACAAACACCGCATCTGTTTCAATTGAGCTGGGGTACCGCCTGAAATGAAGATCATCCCCGTTGCGGGCTGTATAAGTTTGTAGGGAAGGCAAGCTGGAATAATCTTGCGCACTGATGTTCGAAAAATCCAGGCTGCTATCTTGCCGAGGCGATGCTGCCTGTGGGCTTTGAGATGCTGTGAGCCCCAAAGCAACAACAAGATAAGCCACCGCGCCGGTCAGCAGTATTTTTAATACGATCATTGCCATTATTTTACCAAAATCGGCGCAAGCCAAAGCATCCAATTATTTGCCTGACGATAGCATTAGAAAACAAAAAAGAAGCAAAGAAATAGCTGCGCATTATCACAAGGTCATCGAGGCAGTTTTAGGCGGTAATATCGGCGTTGAAAATATTTTGGTCTGAATTGGCCCTTTGGCTTCAATACCAACGAGAATTCCCTCTTCACTTTTGCTTTGCCAAAACTTTGAACAAGCGAACAATGGCGGTTTTGATGCTTTTGCTTTTGATCGCGTTAAGCGCTTCGATAGATTGAATTATTTCTTTTTTTCCAAGTGCTTCATCCAATAGGAATATGCGGGAGCGCGCGCTGTTTATATCACTCTCTCTGGCAGAGGGCGGATACAGGTCACAAAGGCTCACATCCAAGAACTCAGCAATCAAATACAATTTGCCGACACTCACTCTGTTGCTACCGGCTTCATATTTCTGGAATTGCTGGAAAGTGACATTCAGATACTCAGCAGCTTTCTTTTGGCTAAAACCGCCAAGAATGCGTAATTGCCGAATACGGCGCGCAATATATCCGTCTATCTCATTCGGTATTCTTGGCATAGGCCGCAACTTTCTGTAGCCATTTTTGACGGGCCCTGACGATTGCGGACAATACAGAGATACGTACAATCAACCGTGACTACAAAAATCATTTGCCACCTCAAAACAATGACAATGCACGGTTAGATTTTTTTGAGAACTGTAGGAACCTACAGGTTGACAATCTTTTCAAGGATCGCCCGAACCACCGAATGGGTTTTGTTTACTGTACCAAGTTTGGCGGCCACATTTGCCCAATGGAAATGGACCGTTCGTTCTGTAATCGACAATATCTCGCCAATATCCGCATTTGTTTTGCCCATGGCCGCCCAGCAAATGACGTCCTTTTCCCGAATAGTGAGAACGGGGCGCGTCTGCTCGAACTCATCCAGATCACAAAGTTTATCATGCAAATACAATCCAAGCATATGCAGCGAAATTTTCTGATGTTCATCAAAGTAAACATTTGAACCTGCCAGCGAAACGCAGCCCTGCAAGCCATTTTCGGTGTAAATTGG
The DNA here is from genome assembly GCA_002746425.1 of Hyphomicrobiales bacterium. Taxonomy (GTDB): domain Bacteria; phylum Pseudomonadota; class Alphaproteobacteria; order Rhizobiales. The sequence goes on from NVXB01000085.1 coordinate 9,971, forward strand.
AATGCTCAGACCACTTGCTAAACCACACGAAGCCGCGTCTGCCATCACATCTTTGGTTTTTTTAGATAGTTCCGGGCTCGCAGAAACAGCATCCCAGTTAAATGGCTTAGCTGTTTTCGCACAGTGCTGTGCGACAGGATCAAACAGTAAATACTGCTCCGATATATAGTGATCCACCCATGATGAAGGGTAATTGGACAGCATGATGCTTTCTCGAAGTAACCGATTTTCAAGCGGCAAGCCCGTCACCATAAAATACTCTATCCCAAGGTGGTGGCAGATTTTCAAAGTGAAATCACTCACCTCATCCAAACCATTGCTGTGTTGGATGTCGTTAACAACTTCTAATATGCGAGGGATCAAGGACAGAACCTCTCAATTTTGACTCTGTTGCAAACAAGAAGAGTGGCCAGAAATGAGAGAAATTGCAAATATTCACCCATAGCTCTCCTGTAGAAAAATCRGAATTGCGATAATCATTGCGCGCTTTATGCRTTGCCCTCGCATTGCACAGCACGCTGAGTTATGAANGGCSTATGTCACACATTAAATCACTTTTCGTTACCCGCCTTTACCAAGCTGCTTTGTCCGAATTCGGCAAGGCGCTGGATGCTGAAGAGCTTGAATCCTCCTGCCTATCGATTGCTGTCGATGATGAGGCCGGGCAGGAATGGTGCGAGAAAAATGGCTATCCGGGCTAYACCAGCTATGCCTCGCTCACCGATCTGGATTGGCGGTTTCCKATCTTCAAAGATYTGGTCAAAGTGCTCGACAAACACGTCGCGGATTTCGTCAAGGATTTACAATTCGATCTGAATGGCAAGAAGATTAAACTGGATAGTTTGTGGATCAATATCTTGCCCACGGGCGGCGTCCACACGTCGCATTTACACCCGCATAGCGTGATCAGTGGCACCACYTAYGTCACSATGCCCAAGGGCACAAGCGCCATCAAATTTGAAGACCCACGCTTGGCGATGATGATGGCCGCGCCTGGGCGCAAGCCCAAAGCGCGCACTGAATTGCGCAATTTTATTTATGTCGAGCCAGAAGCAGGCGACGTTCTATTATGGGAAAGCTGGCTGCGCCACGAAGTGCCACTAAACATGGCTGATGAAGAACGGATCAGCGTTAGTTTCAATTACCGCTGGGAATAGCKATCAAAAACCGCGCMGCGGCCTGCCAAAATTGAGGAAGACTGGTTTTCACCAACCTCCCTCAAACAACTCTGCTTAAAGTTTGTCAGCAGGTATTTGCTGATCTGGCTTTGGCGCGTGTCGGTGGCGGCTGGCCGGATCAGAAATCATGGCATCTTGCTCCAAATGCCTTTTCTGCACCTCAACCCACCARAATGTCGCAATRCCATCRACYGGYTYTTCCACGACATARGCCCCGATGRTGGAGAAGTCTACGCGGACAAACATGCGGTCAACTTTGTCCCAGCGCTCGCCAATMGTGCGTGCCCATTGGCCCGATGGAATTCGAATTTCMAGAATATCAGCATCCCCATGGATCGTGCGCCAACCATCTTCCACCAGTTTGAGTATCGCATCACGATCAGCACCGACATAAGCATCTGGATCAAGGTTATTGTTGGCGATGATCTTGTCACGCGCGGATTCTTTCAGCTCATCAATGGTCGCAATTGTTTGCGTTAATGAAGCTTGCAAGCGTTTTGCAGCTCCGGCATCAGCCGCAGGCAAAGCTTCATAAAAAGCAAGCCAGTTGGTTGGCCAGATCATCTCTTTTGCAATGGTTCTGTCACCAAAACCACCAAGAGGACCAAACACGTCAAACCGCTCAGTTTCAACAGCAGTGCTCGCCATCTCCACAACAGATTGGAGATGGTCATCAAATGTCTGAGGYAAAGCTTTTGCGAACTCGGCCAGGTTCTGATTTGCAGTTACGATTTCTTTTKTCAGCTGCTTGCTGAAAATCATCARCCGGTTGGCCTTRCGCGATGTGGAAAGRAATGCGGCGTTTTCATCCATGTATTGTGAAAATGCGGACGAYGCAYCAGTCCACGATTGTATGTCGAGCAACATCGTCTTGAATTTATCGCGGTCCACGAAGATAAAAGCGTCGGTRTCGAKCCTGCTGAAACGYRTTGCGATRYKTRTTAGCTTGTTRATTTCATCAAGCTTTGYRTCCAWCTCRCCAGAYGCTTCCATYTCGTCTATTCGCTTRGAAGCATCMGCRCTGACAYYGTTTGYATCAGCGTTYTCACCCGCTCTGGCGTCATATTTTTCTTCCAGARCAGCCAGAGAATTTTGCAGYTCCGATGCCGCATCTGGCGCAAGTTGCATCAGCTCATCGAGCTTCTCATGAGCTTTTTCAAGACCAGCGACAACCCGGTCACCCAACCGATCCGACGTTGCAGTTGGTTCTGTTAGGTAACGCTCAAGCGAGCGTTCCATCGATGCAATGGCGCGCTCTACACCGGCAACTTTGCTGCTCACCTTACGTTGATCGCTTGCGCTAAGGCCGCCTGAACTTGCCGCGGAATCGGCTGTAGTGGCTTCACCCTGCGATGAGCTGAGGGCTGCCAGCCGACTTTTAAGCTGCTCAATTGTTGAGGTGATTTGCGCAACACCATCAAACCCTGCATCGACTTCCTGTAACTTCCCCTCAAGGGTTTCAATTTTCTCTGCAGTTCGCTCGAGACTACTGGATCGGATTCTCGACGCATCATCTTCCATACGTGAAAGGTCGCGGTCTATCGCGGAAAGTTTTCGTTCTGCGCTTTTAACAATACGTTCCAATTTTTTGATCTCCCGTTTATCTTTTGTTTGGGCAAAGGCTGTGTTTGTTCCAATCCATAGCGTTGAACCGGTCGGCAGCCCAAAGGTGGAAACTGAAAAAGCGACAGAGAAGCAGATAATTCCAAGAGATATCCGCTTTGGCATGTTTGAAGCTTGGAGATGTGTTTGGGGGGCAGTCACGTTATGGGTTTTTGCCCATTTGAAAACCACTTGCATTTAATGCTCCGGATAAAAATAATTTGGTTTAAAAAATCAGCAATAATAGACGGAGATAAATAAAACATTATCGTCAAATTATGGCGGCAAAACATACTGATTATCGAATCAAGACATCTCACTTCACCAGTTAGAGACGCGAATTCTGTCAGAATTATGTACGAAGCTAGGGCGGTTAACTGGCCTGATAAATGCCGTTGGTTTGTAGTGGAATGATGGTTGCCCACCTTCCGCACCCTCCAGTGTTTCCAACAAGATATAGTAACCGAATTCCCGCACCATTTTTAATCACGTTAGAAAATGCATAAAATAAATTGGCGGAATATGGGATAGTCATCATGGGACAAGCTGAGAGAAAGAGCATGAAAATGACCGCTGATGAGATCATTGCGCATTTGAATCTGGAGCCCCACCCCGAAGGTGGCCATTACCGCCAGACATGGATCGCAGATGGATCTGGCCGCCCCGCAGGCACTTGCATCTATTTCCTGTTGAAGGCAGGCGAAGTAAGCCATTGGCATCATGTGGATGCGACAGAAATTTGGCACTATTATGCGGGTGCTCACGCTATTGTATCCATTTCTGAAACTGGCGCGGGGCCCCGCACAGACAAAATTTTGGGGCCTGATTTATTGACAGGACACGCGCCGCAAATCATCGTTCCAACGCGCCATTGGCAGTCAACACGCTCAACGGGCGACTATACATTGGTGGGCTGCACTGTCTCACCAGCGTTTCGCTTTGAAGGCTTTGTGTTGGCTGAACCAGGTTTCGATATTCCTTAGCCAAAAATAATGTTGCAATTTCTGGGAAAAATGCTGCTGTAATCCAACTCGCCAGAACTCTCCATCTGGCGCAAGGATTCGTACTTATGCCGCTTAACATGAACCGCGACGTTTTTATCACGGCTGCCATCACCGGCTCCGGAAACACGCAAGACAGGTCCGCGCATGTGCCGCGCAACCCGCAGCAGATTGCCAATGCCGCCATTGATGCCGCTAAAGCAGGCGCTGCCATCGTGCATTGCCACGTGCGCGATCCTGAAAGCGGCGCGCCCAGCCGCCGGCGCGATTTATACCGCGAAGTTACCGAGCGTATTCGTGCCAGCGATACCGATGTTGTGCTCAACCTAACCGCTGGCATGGGCGGTGATATGGTGTTTGGCGGCACCGAAAAACCACTACCAATGAAGCCCGCCGGGACAGATATGGTCGGCGCAACAGAACGCATGACGCACATCGCACAATGCCTGCCGGAACTTTGCACCTTGGATTGCGGCACCATGAATTTTGCCGAAGCCGATTATGTGATGACCAACACACCGGGCATGCTGCGCGCCATGGGCCAAATGATGACCGACCTTGGCGTGAAACCCGAAATTGAGGCGTTTGATACAGGCCACCTTTGGTTTGCCACCCAGCTTGTGAACGAGGGCGTTTTGACCTCCCCTGCCCTGGTGCAACTGTGCATGGGCGTGCCGTGGGGGGCGCCTAATGATCTCAATACTTTTATGGCGATGGTCAACAATGTTCCGGCTGATTGGATGTGGTCTGCATTCTCTCTGGGCCGTGATCAAATGCCCTATGCCGCCGCTGCCGTTTTGGCAGGCGGCAATGTAAGGGTTGGCCTTGAAGATAATTTGTTTTTGGAAAAAGGCGTTTTGGCAACCAACGCTCAACTGGTTGAAAAAGCAGTTGGTATTATCGAGGGCATGGGTGCCACAATCATTGGACCCGACGCCGTGCGTGCTAAACTCGGCCTTACCAAACGCGCGCCGGTAATGGCATGACTGGCGCTGTGAAAAAAGCTGCAATCATTGGCGGCGGTGTCATTGGCGGCGGTTGGGCCGCGCGGTTTTTACTGAATGGATGGAATGTTGCGGTGTTTGATCCCGACCCGGAGGCCAAGCGCAAGATTGACGAGGTGCTGGCAAATGCCCGGCGCTCACTCCCCTCGCTTTACGATAAATCACTGCCAGCGGAAGGCGCGCTGAGTTTTCACAAGGACATGGCCAGTGCGGTTAAAGACGCGCAATGGATTCAGGAAAGTGTGCCCGAACGACTGGGCCTGAAACATAAAATTTTCGCGCAAATCCAGGCGCATGCCCCAAAGGATGCAATCCTTGGCTCATCCACATCAGGCTTCAAGCCATCTGAACTAAAACAAGGCGCTGTGCATCCCGATCAAATTATTGTCGCCCACCCGTTTAACCCGGTTTATTTGCTGCCCTTAGTCGAGCTGGTTCCAACCGCAGATACTCCTGCAAGCGTGACCCAGACTGCCAGTGATTTACTTATTTCAGTTGGCATGAAGCCCCTTGTCGTGCGCAAGGAAATAGACGCTCACATTGCTGATCGTTTGCTTGAGGCGGTCTGGCGAGAGGCGCTTTGGCTGATCAAAGATGGCATCTGCACAACCGAAGAACTGGACGATTCCATCCGCTTCGGGTTTGGGCTGCGATGGGCGCAGATGGGCCTGTTTGAAACCTATCGCATTGCGGGCGGCGAAGCAGGCATGAAGCATTTTCTAGATCAATTTGGCCCAACCCTTGCCTGGGAATGGACCAAGCTGATGGATGTGCCCGAGTTTAACGATGCGCTGATCAAGCAGATCGTGGATCAATCTGATGAGCAATCCGGGCACATGTCGATCCGTGAATTGGAGCGGCTGCGCGATGATAATCTCGTTGGCATGATGCGCGCGCTCAAGAAATCCGGCAGTGGTGCCGGGGGCACGATCAACGCCCATGAGGCCAATCTAYYTGACCCTGAACCARCCGATTTACCCATCACCGTTARCCGCCGCATTCCGCAAAGCTGGACAGATTATAACGGCCATATGAATGAAGCTCATTATCTAGAGGCTGGCACTCAGGCAACGGATAGATTTATGGAAATGATCGGCTGTGATGCGCAATACATCGCGGCGGGTGGCAGTTATTTTACGGTAGAAACCCATCTGCGCTATCTGGCTGAAATGCATGAGGGCGATGCTTTTACGATAACAACACAAGTGCTGAAGGGTGAGCGTAAAAAATTGCATCTTTTCCACCGCATGTATGGGGCTGATGGCGGCATAAAGGCTACGGTTGAAACTTTTCTGCTGCACATGGATCTTCATGCGCGTTCCACATCGCTGCCATCTGATGAAGTTGCAAAGAAACTCGCTGGGTTTGCGAATTCACATGCAAAGCTGCCACTGCCAGATGGCGCGCGCCGGTATGTTGGCCAGACTAATTAATGGCTTTCATGCTTGGCTGAAGCAGCGGCCTGCCGTTTTATTTGTTGCTCGCGCCACATCATGTACAGACCGGACAGTATAATCAGTGTCGCGCCAAAGTAGGTCGACACGCCGGGACGTTCCTCAAACACCACAATGCCAACAACCAACAGGAAAATGATGCGTGTGTAACGAAAGGGCATAACAGCGGAAACTTCGGCCATGCGAAGTGAGGCTATGAGCAACATGTAGCCAAATGAGCCCAAACCAACCATCGTGAGGACTGTTATCCAGTTCAACCCCGTAGGAAAAAAGCTCTCTCCGTTGAAAGCCACCCATCCAATAACGAATGGCATAGCGGCAATCATTGTAAAGGTTGCGAGTGTTGCGGACGACATATGTGATGGGGTCATGCTCGTCGTGAGATCGCGAATGGAAAATGCCACCAGCGCCAAAACAGCCCAAAGGATTGTCAGCTCAAACCCGGCTGCGCCAGGCTGCACGATGAACAATACACCTATAAAGCCAACTATAATTGCGCTCCACCGCCGCCAGCTGACCCTCTCTCCCAAGAACAGAACTGCACCCACAGCTGCAAGCAAAGGTGTGGCCTGGGTGATGGCACCTACCGTTGAAATAGGCGCATTTGCCAGCGCCATGACCATACCTACCATGCCGATAACTTCCGCGAGATAGCGCAACAAAAGAACCGGCACAAAAGCCTTTGGGTCCAGCAAGGTGCCACCTTGAAAACGCGCTATGGAGGTAAACACGATCAGCCCTCCCCCTATTAGAAAAAACAAAACTTGCGCGGGAGATATGATGGTCGACATCTGCTTGACCAGCGTGTCTGTCAAAGCAAAAGCCGCCATGGAAAGAACCATGAGTACAATGCCTTGCGCATTTCTATTATTGGTCAAAGAGAACCCACCATCCAGAATTGTTGAAATAGACATTTGGCACCCGCCAAAGCAATTCTATAAAATTGCGTTGGCACATAGAACCCTGACTAAGGCATTCTTCTGCACTTGCCAAACTCAATGAAATATCACACCAATTATCAATCTAATTCTCGTGAGGTGTTTGATTGATGTGTGCTTTGGATAAAACATGGTCTGGCAATTTGATGCTTCGTGCCTTCTTTCTTTTGCTCGCGATAACAATGATCTCAGGCCCTGCGCTTGCTCAAGACCGTGCCGCCGTGGATCGGCAGTTTCGCAATTGGCTGGAAAAGACAGTGCTGCCACGCGCCAAGGCAGAAGGCGTATCGCGCGCAACTTTCAAAGCTGCGTTTTCCGGTGTTACATTAAACTGGAAACTGCCCGGCCTTGTGCCTCCAGGCACAAACGCCAAAGCACCAAAGCGCCAGCGCCAGGCCGAATTCAGCTCGCCCGGCAAATATTTCAGGCGCGGCTCGGTGGATGGCGCAACCGCAGCTGGGCGACAAATGGCCAAGCGTCATGCCGCGGTGCTTGCAAATGTTGAGCAAATGACCGGCGTGCCGGGGCGTATTATTTTGGCCATTTGGGGACGCGAGAGCGGCTATGGCCGCGCTGCCATTCCGCATAATGCTTTTCAGGTTCTGGGCACCAAAGCTTTTATGGGCAGGCGGGCCGACTATTTTCTGGATGAACTCGTTGCCGCGCTCATAATAGTTGAGGCTGGCCATGTGCGCGCCAATTCCATGAAGAGCAGTTGGGCAGGCGCATTGGGGCAACCTCAATTCATGCCGACAAATTTTTTGAAATATGCGGCCGATGGCAATGGCGATCGCCGCGCCGATATCTGGAAATCTGCGGCAGATACCATTGCCTCAATTGGAAACTATCTTGCCAAGCATGGTTGGGTGAGCGGCCGCGATTGGGGTTTTGAGGTTACTGTGCCGCCGTCCGTTTCTTGCACGCTGGAAGGGCCTGATCAGGGCAGAACCATCGCGAAATGGGAAGCCAAGGGTATCAAGCGTATCTTCGGACGACCCTTCCCCGAACATGAAAAACAAGGCTTGGGCTATCTGCTGATGCCTGCTGGAAGGAATGGTCCTGCCTTCATCGCCACGCCCAATTTCTTCGCGTTGAAAGAATACAATAAGAGTGATCTCTACGCGCTGTTTGTTGGCCATGTCGGAGACCGCATCCAGTATGGCGTGGCCGACTTTACCGGGCGTTGGGGCGCTGTTGGTGGCCTTTTGCGCTCTGATGTCGCCTCTATGCAGCGCGCGCTTGAAGCSCAAGGCCATGATGTSGGCGGYGCTGATGGACTGGCYGGATTTAAAACCCGCCGCTCTATAGGGCGCTGGCAGGAAGCAACCGGACGGGTGGCCACCTGCTTCCCCGAAAAACACATGAAGGCTGCGCTCTCGCGTTAATGCATTTTAGGGGCGGGGCTCAAATGATGTGCTATTTTTTGTCCCAAATATTCCAATGAGGCCGACAGCAAATAAGGCCATGAACTTCGCGAATTCCAGATAGATATAGACCGTGTGCAGATTGCTCTCTTCAACAACGTTCCCGGCAATAATTTCAACCGTACGCGCATCAAGAATGGGCATGAGGCCAAGTCGTTGAATGGCAAAAAGGGCAATGGGAACAAGTGCGAGCCACCACCGAATGCCCTTGAAGAAAACCAAGGCGATGATGAAGGCGACACACAGAACAGCTTCCGCTATTCCAACCCAGTAAAAGGTAGCCCGCCCAATCTCCAAAGCCGTTGTCAGAGATAGCGATGGCGCTAAAAACTTGACCGGCGTGGCAATGAGTGTTGCCCCCAGCGCGAGCCCCGCCCACAATATTGCGATGATTGGCGCAAGTGCTTTCATCTGCGTAACTCCGGCATGGAAGGATCACCAAACATGGATAGCTGCAAGCTTTGAGCTATGCGTTCAGCACGTTCCATAAAGTAGGGAACAGCCTCTTTACTTGGCGCTGTGTCCTCCAGTGTTTTATTAAACAGGGCCAGCCAAAGCACGAAATGCCTTGGTTCAACCTCGTTGGCCAGTTTGACATGGGNCGGAACAGGTTGGCCCGAATAACGCGATGTGTGCAGGGCCACAGAYGACCAAAAATCTTTCATCTTCGCTAGATGAGTRTCCCARTTYTTAACGTTGCCACCAAATATTGGACCCAGCGTTTCATCTGCTCGTATCCGCGCGTAAAAGCTATCAACAAGCAGCGCGACATACGCATCATCTATGCCCATAWCAGCWGCCTGCGCCTGAATTTGCGCGCGCCTTTCTGACATRGATAAAAACTGTTTCTGGGTCATYARGCMGCCTCAAGATTTAGTARTGYRCGCAGATCAGAATTATCCGCCACCAAGTCGGCAATGGTGTAGCGATCCAGCACTGCCATAAAGGCCTCTGTCGCTTCCCCNAATATTCCCTTCAGGCGGCATACCGGCGAAACAAGGCAATTGCTCTTGCCATCTYGCAAACACTCAACCAACGCGAACCCGCWTTCAGTAAGCCGGACAATTGTTCCAATRCGAATTTTGCTTGCATCRTGGGCCARCCTCAAACCACCAGATCGACCACGCACGGTTTCAATGAAGCCATCACGGCCCAAACCATTCGCAACTTTCATCAAATGATTTTTGGAAATACCATAACAACTGGCAATTTCTGCGATCGTACACAGCCTGTCGGCGTTGGATGCCAGTTGCATCATCAACCGCAAAGCATAGTCAGATTGTAGGTTCAGGCGCATGGTGCTTTCCTTAAAGATGCATTTTAAATACTCCTTTAATTTTCTATTGCAATGCAAATATGAGTGCGCAACTCATATTTATATATTTGGTTAAGTGCCGCAGAAGGTCTCGTATGGCCCAAAGTT
>NVXB01000004.1 GCA_002746425.1 Hyphomicrobiales bacterium
GGCTCACGCCAAGTGTCACAAGGTTAAAACCCGCGCTGATGTGGCCCAAAAAGCCAAGGTTTATCGCACACGATCAAATCACATAGGTGCAGTTGAAAAGCGCCCTTGGTCACACCTCAAAAAACGCATGGATGGAACGGTTGTTAATCGTGCAACCGGGGAGCCAGTTTGAGCGCCCCTGTTGCCTACTACAACGAAAACGATCCATTCGCCGCCCAATGGCTACGCAATTTAATTTCAGCCGGCCACATAGCGCCTGGTGATGTTGATGAAAGAGATATTAGAGATGTCAGGCCAACTGACCTTGTTCGATACACCCAATGTCATTTCTTCGCCGGAATTGGCGTCTGGTCCTATGCACTCAGGCTCGCCGGCTGGCCGGACGATAGACCAGTATGGACGGGATCATGTCCCTGCCCCCCATTCAGCGCAGCCGGTAAAGGGTCTCAGTGTCCATCATGCGGTGGGCGAAGTTGTCTCGCACATCCTCTCGTCACAGCCGGATGGATATGTCTTGATTGCCGCGACGTGTGGGCCGGTGATGATCGCCACTTGCTCCCCGAATTTGAACGCCTCATCGGCCAGTGCGGACCTCCAACGGTCTTTGGCGAGCAAGTTGCATCAAAAGATGGAAGGGCGTGGTTCTACACTTTACGCGCTGTCATGGAAAGAATGGGTTTTGCCATCGGGTCCGCCGATTTGTGCGCTGCGGGCGTCGGCTCGCCGAACATCCGGCAAAGGATATTCTTCACAGCCCACAATTTGCAACCTGCTGCAAGCTGGCTGGGGCACGCCAACAGCCCACGAACCACGGTTGGGATATCAGAACAGGAGGAATGGCAAAAAGGGCTCTCAAAAGTCGATGACAACGGAAGTGATCGACTATTTCGACCCGAACCGGGGCGACCCAGTGTTGTGCGGCTGGCCAACCGTGACAGCGACGGATGCGATCAAACGCGGGAATGTAGCACCTCGTCCCGGAATGATGGGCTTGAGCGAGACAGTGCCGTTAGCGGGGTGGCCAGCACCCATATCATCGAACGCAACATCGGGACCGGATTACGCGATAGCGAACCGGGAAAATTCGGGCGGAATGAGTTTGCCGACAGTAGCCTCGATCGCAGGCCCAGCCCGACTAACGGTTTCTGGCGAGATGCTGATTGGCTCTTTTGCAGAGATGGAAAGTGGCGGCCAGTTGAACCCGGCACATTCCCGTTGGTTGCAAAGTCTGCCAACAGAGTGGGACGATTGCGGGGTTACGGTAACGCGATCAACGCGCAAGTCGCGAAAACCTTCATTGAAGCCTGCATGCAAATCCAAGGAGAGCCAACACAATGAGTAAGCAAGACAGTATTTCCCGCAATGCAAACTTGGCCAAATGGTGTGTTCATATCTTGGGGCCTGACGAGGTTCACGCGATGCCCACATACGAGGAGGCAGTGAAAGAATCTGACAAGCTCAACGGTTACCTCGCTGAGCGCCTCACCAACCATGCACACATTGAAGACATTCTGTGTTTTGCACATGCAGCACCTTGGCCACATAGCGATGAATCGCACGCTGAAGATTTGCTTGCAGCCCTTGGTGAACAGCCATGACCGCCCCAGACAAATACTTCGCTGCAATCCGCGAGCTTAATAAAGCCGCCTATGCAGCAATAAGCGCCAGCACCGGTAACCCTCGGCCACTGCTTGATATTGCTTGGGCAACAGACAGGCTGGTTGATCAGTATGGCGGGCCCACAAACCCAAAAGAGACCCAGCCATGACAGATCAACCAGATGGAGCCGTCTTACTCGCTGAGATAATGGAAGGGCTGGAAGGCGTGACGCCATCGCCTTGGGCCTACATGCCCAACGAATTTGATGACTGGGGCACTGTTCGGGCAAAGATTTCAAACGCCGGACAGAGCTACGGCGCTGCGGTGTCTTTTACTCGCACCCACAACGCTGTTGATTACGCCAAACACTGGAAAGACGGAACAGACCCATACAGCGATAATGGGAAACACCTCGCCCGCTGCTCCCCTGACAACATCCGTGCCATCTCTGCTGCCATGAAGGCCAAAGACAGCGAGATAGAGAGGTTGAAGGCCACAGTTAAGCAGGCGGACCTAGAGCATAACGAAACAGTTAAATTGCTGCGCGAATTGATAAAGGATCGAGACGAGATAATCGACGCGCTGGTCACCCTCAAGGGAGGCGAAGCAGATGGTTGAGGAAACCTATGAACCGGGTGACGCCTGTCCAGAAAGCGGGTGCCCTGGAAAGCTACAAGAAGCAGACCCGGTCAATTGTAGCTGCCATATAGCACCACCTTGCTCCGCCTGCACTGACGCTGGTTATGAGTGTGGCACCTGTGGGTGGGAAAGCAACCATGAACGTCACGAGTTCGAATTTACTCCGATGGCCCCACAAGTACAAAAAGACAGAACCGATGAAACAACATGGACGCGCACAGACAACGCTTTCAACAGCACACCCTTCACCCGCTGTTGCGGAACTGCGGCGATAAATACCGAACGATGCCCAAATTGCAACGCGAGGATTACTTTTCACGAAGACGGATTGGCGGAACGTCGCAGGCAAGTTGGCCCCGGGAGCTGCTTAATGTGCGGTAAGCCTGTAGGCCCCCTAGAAATTTCTGGAAATTGTTGTTGTTAGAGAAGGACCAACCCCATGGGTAAAGCACTCAAGCCAAAGCCGACAGTATGGATAATGCGAGAATTGCCGTCCTTCTACCCTTGGGACACTCGATGCAAAGCCATCAAATCTTGGAACGAAATCCGTGAGAGGAAAACCCCATGACTAACACCCCAACACCCATAGTAGCGGACACACAGACAGAATGGCGAACTTGCGGATCGTGCGGCAACATTTACGAAGGCCAATTCGGCGATTGCCAGAAGTGCAAAAAGATCAAGAAAACAGCCTTTGGCGGCAGCACAGGTCGGAAAATTGGCCGTGTAACTTTGGATATAATGGAGGGAAATCATGACTGACACACAGAGAGCCGATTACTACTTCCAAGAAGGTGTTAAACCGTGGTTGCTGAAATGCTTTGGCCCAGAAATTGCCGCCGACAAGCACGAACGCAATCACCGTTTTATAGAGGAAGCGCTTGAACTGGTCCAATCCACAGGCTGCACTGCGAGCGAAGCCCATCAACTTGTGGATTACGTGTTTGGCCGCGATGTTGGCGACCCAAAGCAGGAAGTTGGCGGCGTAATGGTGACACTCGCTGCGCTGTGCCTGGCTAACGACATGGACATGCACAAGTGCGGCGATACCGAGCTTGCTCGCGTATGGACGAAGGTTGAGGCAATCCGCGCCAAGCAGGCAGCCAAACCGAAGCATTCGCCCCTGCCACAGACACCCGCCCCATCTCCCACAGATAAGATCGTGGTGAAGAAGCTGAAATGGCAACATGAGAATGTTAAAGGTACGCATTTAACTGCGAAAGTACCGAACACAGACGGTTTGAACATCTATGTCGCTTGGGTGAGTTCATCGTCTGGTTTATGGGAATATGGCAACCAAAATGGGCCATGCGAAATTGCCCCAGAAGACAATCCAAGAACATGCGAAGAAGCGCAGTCAAGGTGCCAAGAGCTTCATGTCGCTGAAATCATCGCCGCCATAGACGCCACTGCCACAGTCAAAGCTATACGCCGTGATGCGCTGGAAGAAGCGGCGAGCTATTGTGAGCAAAACATTATGCAGATCGGATGGGATAGAACATCCCGTAAAGAGATTGTCGAGTATACGCCACACCCATTTGAACCAATGGTCAAAGCCGGCTCCGAACAACAAAGCGGCATGGGATATGCCGCATGTATCCGCGCACTCAAAGACAACATCGGTATTTCCGATCCTGAGATTACAGGGGGTGGTGAGTGATGAATATCAGAATGGCAGAAAGAATTGTCAGCTCATTCAATAGTTCAGAATTTAGCTGCCCTCATTGCGGCGAAAATCATGATATTTCTGACGGTGAAGTGGCCCAACAGATCATCTCGTATTGGGGAGATGAGGTCAATGAATTTACTTGCGGCGAATGCAACTCTGACTTTGTCGTCAAGGAGATCGTTTGTCGCTCATTTGAGACAGCCAAAACCCTAGAAGAGCTTGAATAGGAGGCACACCCTATGACCCCAGAACAAGAGAACACGCTAGCGCTCCTAGAGGCTGGAACACATGTCTTGGTGCCGAAGAAGGCAAGTAGGGCAATGTTAACCGCCGGTGCATCCGCTTGGCTTGCAGACCCTGAAAGACGAAGCACAACGCTTTACCGAGCCATGATCCAAGCAGCACAGGAGGAACAACAGTGAGAAGAGCAATACAGAGAGCAATTAATGAAGGCATTGACGAAGGGTTTGAAAATCGTCTCGCATCGATGTGTGACGGTTATCATGAGCCGGACGAGCGATGCCCAATGCGGATTGAAGATGGGTGCGCCTGTCTGCGAGTAAGGTACGCCAAATTGCCATGGTTTCGAAAAGTGTTAGCCAAAGCACCGTTAAAGACTTCCAGAGACGCCGTTTTAAGGGCGCTGATAGAAGTGGAAATTGATAGTCTCCCCACCCCACCACAGGAGGGTAAGGCATGAGCGGTAAATGGAAAGTTGGCCAAAAGGCTTTCATTGTTTGGCCCAAAACCTACAGCGGCAAGCCAAGACTTGAGCACTTCGAAATAACAAAAATAGGCCGGAAATGGGCGTACTTTGATAATAGTGGGCGTGAAGATAGGTTTGATGTCTTGTCTGGCGAAATCGACGGTAAAGGTTATTGCTCACCGGGGCACGCATACGTTTCTGAGCTAGGATACCACGATGAAGTAAGGATGAACCAAGCGTGGCTGAAACTTGGGAAAGCCGTTAGAGCATACCACCCACCAGAACATCTCATCTACGTTCAGCTTGATGAATTCTACACAATCCTAACAGGGAAACCTCTTGGTATTTCGGCACAGGAGGGTAAAACATGAGCGACTGGTTGAACCGAGCTATGGCCTGCGCAGCTATTTACCACGCCGGGCAAACTGATAAAGCGGGACAGGACTATATATTTCACTTGAAGCGTGTCGCTGATCGTCTGTCTGGGGATGACCAGGCTGTCGCGTGGCTTCATGACATCATTGAAGACACCTGTTATCGAATGGCGAGTCTGCAACAAGCCTTCCCTGTTCACATCGCCAATGCCGTGGACGCCATGACCAAACGAGGTGGTGAATCCTATGCAACCTATCTCAACCGCGTAAAAACCAACGATATGGCCCTGCGAGTAAAGCTTGCAGACATAGCGGATAATTCAGACCCAGAACGTCTTGCAAAGCTGGATGAGAAAACACGGCAGCGGTTGAAAAAGAAGTATGAAACCGCGCTGGAAATCCTGTTGCAGGAGGGTGAATAGATGGACACGCAGGAAATTCTCGACGCGTTAATTGCCCGTGCAGGAAAATTGATCTGGGCAACCGAGCCACAGCTTGGCTCAAATCTAAGACGTGTTGATTTCTGGACATTATCGCCGCACGAAGGCAAGGGCCACGAAGCGCGATCATACGAAATCAAGGTGTCCCGGCAAGACTTCAAACGTGACAGCCACAACAAACAAAGAGAGGCGCGACTGTACTCAGATAAATTCTATTATGTAACGCCGCCCGGCTTGTTAAAAAAAGAAGAAATCCCAGATTGGGCTGGGCTGCAGGAATGGAACGGCGAAAGGTTTTTACACAGAATTCATGCCCCAAACCTGTCCAAGGCTGTGCCCTCTTGGGATTTTGTTAGCTCGCTGTTTCGCACTGCTGGAGCAATACGCAGAGATACATCGTTTGAAATGCAGGCATTGAAGAATGAGTCTGCCAACTTGAGGCGGAAATTAGAAATGCTCCGTACTCAAAACGAGGCAGGTGCATAGATGGACATCCAAAACTGGTGCGCACGGATACAGTTCCCCGGCAAAAAGCCTGTCTTCTATGGCACGGTCCAGGTTGAACGCGGCGCGCAGATTCACGAGGTTGAACGGGAAGTATATTCGCGAGCTGGCGCATGTTTGCCAGATGGCTTCAAGATCATTGATCTGGTGCCAGGCATACTCATTTTTAACGCTGAAAACGAGGCTGGTGGATAATGGCTAACACACCGGCAGAAACTCAATCACGCCTGCTTACGGGGAAACAAGCGGCTCAATACATGGGCATGTGTGAAAACACATTTCGGTCAGCCGTGCCAGTATCTGCGGTTGATTTCGGTGGGAAGCACTCAAGCTTAAAACGCTACGACCGCAAGCAATTAGACCAGTGGCTTGACCATAAGGCGGGAATAGCCAACGATGATAGCCTTTCACCCTTGGAAAGGTTTCTGCAGAACGATGGTTCGGGTAGTGCTTAAAGGCGTCCATAAAACACGTAAGAATCTTGCTGATGGGACTATCAGAGAGTATTTTTATGCTTGGAAAGCGGGCCCAAAATTAATTGGCAAACCCGGTTCGCCTGAGTTCATCGAAAGTTTCAGAGACGCACACAAACACAAGATATCCAGTTCCCCTGACACCATGGGAGGGTTGGTGGCTCTCTATAAATCAACAAACTTTCAACGGTTAAAACCAGCGACACAGCGCGCTTACTTGCCGCACATAAAGGAAATTGAAAAACGTTTCGGGAAGCACCCGTTGCCGGTGAAAGAGAGCGATTACAAAACTTATCGCCAAAAATTTCTAGCCTGGAGAGATGAGAAAGCCGACCGCCCCCGCACCGCTGACATGGCGTGGTCTGTTGCCAAGAGTATCATGGCATTTGGTGTTGACCGCTTCCTCATGACAGTAAATCCGTGCGCTCGTGGCGGTCGTCTTTGGACAGGCACGCGCCAAGGGAGCGTATGGACAGAAAACCTGTTCACTGCATTGCTGGCTAATTGCTCATACGAACTAGGTTTGGTGTGCCGATTAGCTCTGGAAACAGGCCAACGGCAAGCTGATATATTGCATCTTAAATGGTCAAACTTTGATGGGGAGCGGTTTCGCTTCTCTCAAGAAAAACGGGGACACTTTGTGTCTGTGCTTCTCACCCGGTCACTGGCATTGGAAATCAGAAGATTGAAAGACGCCAATGAAGCGCGCCAAGTCCCCCAATTATTTGTGTGCCTGACCACTCGCAGCAAGCCTTGGACAACAAGCGGGTTGAGAGCCTCTTTCGGGGCAGCAAAAGACCGAGCAGGAATCAAAGGCCTTACGTTCCACGACATGAGAGGAACCGCGATCACTCGCGCCTATCGCGATCAGGACATCAAAGACCTGTCAGCGCTGTCAACTCGTTTTGGCCTGTCTATGGTCAGTATACAGGCACTTTTAGACAAGCATTATCTCGCCCCGGATCAAACCAAGGCGGATGACATTGTCTACAAAATGGAGAGCAAAAAAGGAACAAAACTCCAAACCGTCTCCAAACCGAGTGACGATTGATTGGTGTATTTTCGGCTAAGTCATTGAAATCATTGGTGCGCCCTGTAGGGTTCGAACCTACGACCCGCTGATTAAGAGTCAGCTGCTCTACCAACTGAGCTAAGGGCGCATAGTAGTAATGTACTTGCTAAATCACCAAGTGTCATGCCGCATGCACTTTTTCAAGTGCAAAATTAGGTTCTGGCTGCCTTCACCGCATCGGCGGTGCGCAGGCGCTCGATAAAGCGGTTGCGGATTTCGGCTTCGTTACAGGCCGTGGCAAAGCGAATAGCGGGGCGTGATGCATCATCAACAGCATTTGTGTTTCCAGCCTCCTCGCCCTCCAGCAATACGGTAACGGGGCTTTCCTCATAGGTGAATAAGTCTGGGTCGGTAATGGCCATCAAGGCTGCGGGGTCGTGTAGGCAGCAGTGGTCGCTGCCTGCAAATTCACGATAGAATCGCAAATAAAACTCGGAAATATCGTGCAGAAAACCGCCAATTTCTGGGGAACCTGCGCCAATTTCATCAAAATCAGCGGCCACGCAATGAATGTTGGATGTGATATCTAGGCCAACCAAGCGCACATCCAATCCAGAGGAAAACACCCGCTCGGCGGCATGGGGATCATTGTAAATATTAGCCTCTGCGTGGCTTGTGACGTTGCCTGGCACCGTTACTGCGCCGCCCATAATGACGACGCTGCCAATTTTATTTGGCAAATCGGGGTCCAGATCCAGCGCATGCGCGATATTTGCCAAGGGGCCAATGGGGCAAAGAGTTAGTGATTTGCCGTGTTCATCGGCCATGGCGCAAATAAACTCAGCGGCGGTGCGGCTGTCTTGGGGCAAATTGGGTGTTGGGGCATCGAGATCGCCATAGCCCTCTTTGCCATGGACATAATGCGATGGCTCACGCGGGGCTTGCACATAGGGTTTGTGAACCCCTTCCGCTACTCGCGTTGAATGACCTGCAAGCTCTGCCAGATGCCGCGCATTGCGGGTTGCCTGATGGGTATAGACATTGCCGAAAATGGTGGTCATGCCGACAATGTCGATGCGCGGGTCGGCATAGGCGAGCTGAATGGCCAAGGCATCATCAATGCCGGGGTCCGTATCAATGATGATTTTGTGCGTTTGAATTGTCATATATTTTGCCTTTGTTGGCTCAGCGCGCGGTGTCTTAAAAACGTTCAGACTTCATACCAAATGTTGCACTGGCAGTAAAAGCAAAATCAGAGGCAATGTTGCGACAGGTTTTCTTGACGCTTTGCACAAAAAGGTCTAAGGAACGCGCATCAATCGGATCGTTTTGAAACCGAACCGCCGACCGGGGTTCATTAAAGTATGTACCCGGAGGTCAACACCCGCCAGCGCGTCGCGCCCACGGGTGTGTTTTGCGTTTTTGGTTTCAACACCTATTTGGCAATGATCTGGAAACATATGAGGATGCGGGACACCCCGCAGAGCAGACGCCATGTTCGATACACTATCAGACCGCCTTGGTGGCATACTCGACAAGCTAACGAGACGCGGCGCGCTTTCCGAAAGTGACGTTTCTGCTGCCATGCGCGAAGTGCGCCGGGCGCTGATTGAGGCTGATGTTGCGCTTGATGTGGTGCGCGATTTTATTGCCAAGGTGAAAGAACGCGCGGTTGGTGCCGAAGTCGTCAAATCGGTGACGCCGGGCCAGATGGTGGTCAAGATTGTTCATGACGAGTTGATCGCCATGCTCGGTTCCGAAGGCGAAACCATCAATTTGAACGCCGCAGCGCCTGTTGCCATTATGATGGTGGGCTTGCAGGGCTCTGGTAAAACCACCACCACGGCGAAAATTGCAAAACGCCTGCTGGAAAAGCAAAAACTCAAAGTTCTGATGGCATCGCTGGATGTGCGCCGCCCGGCGGCACAAGAGCAGCTGAAAATTCTTGGCGAGCAAATTGGCGTGAACACACTGCCGATTGTGCCGGATCAAATGCCGGTGGCCATTGCTGAGCGCGCGATTAATGCTGCCAAGCTTGGTGGCTATGATGTCGTCATTCTGGATACGGCTGGCCGCACGCATATTGATGAGCCGTTGATGGTGGAAATGGCGGATATCAAACGCGCCACCACACCACATGAAGTTCTGCTGGTTGCAGATGCACTAACGGGCCAGGATGCGGTTAATCTTGGCAAAAGCTTTGATGAGCGCGTTGGCATTACCGGCCTTGTGCTGACACGGGTAGATGGCGATGGGCGCGGCGGCGCGGCACTTTCCATGCGCGCGGTAACTGGCAAACCCATTAAGCTGATCGGTGTTGGCGAGAAGATGGACGCCCTTGAGGAGTTCTATCCAAGCCGTATTGCTGATCGCATTTTGGGCATGGGCGATATTGTCAGCCTTGTCGAAAAAGCCGCCGAACATATTGATGCCGAGCAAGCCGCCCGCGCCGCAGAGAAAATGCGCAAGGGGCAGTTTGATCTGGAAGATTTGTCGAGCCAGTTGGGCCAAATGCAGAAAATGGGCGGCATGGGCGGCCTGATGAGCATGTTGCCCGGCATTGGCAAAATGAAAAAACAGATTGCAGCGTCGGGTATGGACGACAGTGTTTTTGCGCAGCAGCAGGCCATCATTTCTTCGATGACACGCAAAGAGCGGCGCAATCCCAAATTGCTCAATGCAAGCCGCAAAAAGCGTATTGCAACCGGCTCTGGCACCCAAGTGCAACAAATCAATAAATTGCTGAAAATGCACCGCCAAATGGCCGATGTGATGAAATCCATGGGCAAGAAAAAAGGTGGCATGATGGGCGCGCTTGGTGGCATGATGGGCGGAATGCCCGGCGGTATGCCAGCGGGTGGAATGCCTCCCGGCATGGGTGCCGGCGGCATGCCCGATATGGACCCTAAGAAGATTGAGCAGATGGCCAAACAGATGGGTGGTATGCCCAGTGGCCTTGGCGGCCTGCCTGGGCTTTCTGGTGGATTGCCAAGTCTGGGCGGCGGCCTCCCCAGTCTTCCTGGCCTTGGTAAGGGCAAAAAGAAATGAGTTCTGAACCCTCCATCGCTGACCACGCCATGTCGGAGCTTTTAAAGATTCGCGGTTCCATCGATAACATCGATGCTGCCTTGATTTACATGCTCGCAGAACGCTTTAAATGCACAAAGCGCGTTGGCGTTTTGAAAGCTAATAATGATTTACCAGCAGCGGATCCAGCGCGTGAAAAACGCCAAATTGACCGCTTGCGCGAACTGGCGCGGGACGCAGAGCTTGATCCGGTCTTCGCAGAAACATTTCTTAATTTCATCATCAAAGAAGTCATTCAAAACCATTTGGCTTTGAGAGACTGATACTCCAGACAAACCTAAGGTAAAACGACCAGAACCATGACGACGATCCCAACCCTTGAAACTCAGCGCTTGATATTGCGCGGCTTTACCCAAGCGGACTTTGAACCGCTGGCGGCATTCTTTGCCGATGAAGCCAGCGCGCGCTTTGTTGGAGGTGTCGAAACCTATGCCGGTGTGTGGCGCCGTATGGCATTCTACATTGGGCATTGGGATTTACGCGGCTACGGTATGTTTGCACTGGAAGACAAAAGCAGTGGCCAGTTTGCTGGCTATTGCGGCCCCTACAACCCCATTGATTGGCCAGAACCTGAGATTGGTTATGGCCTATTACCCGCATTTCAAGGCAAGGGCCTGATGACAGAAGCCGCAAGGCGCTGCATTTCCTTTGCCTATGATGAGCTTGGCTGGACAACCGCCATGAGCTCTATCGACCCGAATAACGCCCCCTCGCGGGCAGTTGTGGAACGGCTTGGTGCGCGCTTTGAAAAGCACGCTCAGGTCTCTGACTTCACCGCCGATATCTATCGGCATCTCGACCCTACTGAATTTCGTAAAACTCTAAATTCTTAAAACTCCAAGGAAACTAAACAATGGCTGTTAAAATTCGTCTGGCCCGTGGTGGCTCTAAAAAACGTCCTTTCTATTCAATCGTGATCGCTGATGAGCGCGCACCACGTGATGGCCGTTTCATCGAGAAAATCGGTACATTCAACCCGCTTCTGGATAAAGACAATGAAGCCCGTGTTGCCATGGATATGGACCGCGCAAAATATTGGCTTTCTCAGGGTGCACAACCAACAGATCGTGTTGCACGCTTCCTTGATGCCGCTGGCGTTTTGAAACGCGATGCACGCAACAATCCTAACAAAGCGAAGCCTGGCAAGAAAGCTCAGGAACGTTTGGCTGAAAAAGCTGCTGCAGCTGAAGCAGCAGCGGCGGCTGCGGCTGAGCCTGCAGAAGAAGCACCAGCAGAACCTGCAGCTGAATAAGCTACGGATATAATTTGATGCGCATGAAACAAAAAACACCCGATGATATGGTTCTGATTGCAGAAATTGGAGCCCCAAATGGGGTGCGCGGTGACGTGCGCGTTAAAGTTTTCGGTGATAATCCAGCGGCGTTGACGGCCTATGGCCCTTTGCAAGATGCCGCTGGAAAGGTTTTTAAAGTTCTCAAGTCCCGGCCCGCTAAAACGGTGCATATTTGCCAGATTGAAGGCATCGCGGACCGCACTCAGGCCGAAAGCCTGACGCGTACCCGCCTTTATGTTCCGCGCGAATCTTTTCCGGAGACCGACGAAGATGAGTTTTACTACGTCGATCTTGTTGGCCTTGAGGTCCGACTTGATGACGGTAGTGATCTGGGCACCGTYAACGCGGTGCAGGATTTTGGTGCTGGCGATATTATTGARATTCGCTCGCCCGATGACACGTTGGTGATGATCCCGTTTTCCAAAGCGGCTGTMCCRGAAGTTCGCGTTAAAGAYGGCTACATTGTTGTGGCCAACCTGCCAGGCCTGTTTGGWRAYGAGGAAAAGCCTGAAGAGGCTGATGGGGAATGAACCCGCATCCCTCCCCTCAATCATCTGGGTGGCAAGCTTCCGTACTAACGTTATATCCAGAGATGTTTCCAGGCCCCCTTGGCACCAGCCTTTCAGGGCGYGCWYTGGRCARAAATATTTGGKCCTGCGAGCCAACCAATATTCGCRACTTTGCGACTGACAAACACCGCACGGTTGATGATACGCCTTCTGGCGGCGGTGCTGGCATGGTGCTTAAAGCGGATATTGTTGCCAAAGCTATTGATGCGGTGACCCAGCCMGAYGATCAACGCCCACGCATTCTCATGAGCCCGCGCGGTGCACCGCTTACGCAAGCCCGTGTGCGCGAATTGGCCAATGGCCCCGGTGCCATCATCCTATGCGGACGTTTTGAAGGTGTYGACCAGCGGGTGATTGATGCCCGCAATCTGGAAGAAATTTCCATTGGCGATTACATCTTATCCGGCGGAGAAATTGCCGCCATTGCCCTCATCGATGCCTGYGTTCGCCTGCTRCCRGGCGTGATGGGCGCRCAAGCTTCTGGYGAAGAAGAAAGCTTTGAAAACGGCTTACTGGAATACCCGCATTACACCCGCCCTGCTGTGTGGGAGGGCCACGAAATTCCAGCAGTTCTGACRTCCGGTGATCATGGCGCKGTWGAAAAGTGGCGCCGCGAGCAATCTGAAAAGATCACCCGCGAACGCCGCCCTGATTTRAAACMRGCTGATTAACTCACCAGYTTTTCTGTTTCYCGGCGCAGTTTGACGGCCAATAAAGTYTCGTCGATCTCRACATCATCATAGGTCAAAATSGTGTCGACCTTGACYGCACGCTTTACTYTGATATCGCCGGTGAGCCCCARTGGCAAAGCGCCCATWGGRACGGAAACTGATGATGGGCGCAGTTGGCCAGCAACSGTATAACCRCCCTCACCRTCCAGCATWTCKCCMACAGCCAAATCCCGTTTGGCAACCGCTACAACGTCGCCGATAAACTCTTCCGCAGTGCCGGTTGCTTCACCACGCAGGCCAATATTGGCCACTGAAATTCCAAGTTCCAGACCAATCATGTGCCAGCGTTTGTAAAGGCTCATATAGCGCCCGGTCGAATCGGTTTTGACTTTGTATTCCTCAAAACATCTGTGCTGGTAATCCGTCACCGCTTTGATGCAAACCCACACGCCCATGCGGATGTTGTAGTCAATCTCCTCGCCCTGATCATCAAGGCAGTTTTGCACTTCCACCGTGCCAAACTGTTCCAGCACACCGCCATCGCTTTGAGGGCGCATTTGATCGGGGATGTCATCGACACAGCCAGATGGATAAAGCAGACCATTGGTGGGCACATGTAAGCCACATGCATTGGCTATGGCAGCTGATTCGATGGCTGGTTTGGTGCCATCCAGAAACGAGTTGAACATTTTGGGGTTGAGGCGTCCGCGCTCGGCCTGCTCTGCTGTCAGTCCCCAATGATCCCAAATGGTATCTGGCGTMGAAAAGCGGTATTCTGGCTTCCACTTATGGCCGCGCCCGGCGGATGCAACTTCAAAGCCGCAGGTGCGGGCCCAATCMACCAACTCGCAYGTCATGGCAGGCTGATCRCCATAGGCCATGGAGTAAATCACACCAGCTTCCTTAGCTCGCTTGGCCAAAGTCGCGCCACAAACCGCATCAGCTTCAACAGTCGCGCTGATCACRTGTTTACCGGCATTAAAGGCGGCAACAATATGCTCAACGGCAATCACTGGATTGCCGGTGCAATCCACAATAATATCAATATCAGGGTGGGAAATGAGGTTAGCAGTATCATCGCCCACATGCGTTGTTCTGCTTGCGCTAGCGTCATTAAGTGAAGWCGCATTAAATTGCTCTGTACGCCAGCCTGCGAGTGTCAGATTGGACTTCGCCCGATCCACAAAAAGATCGGCAATACCCACCACATGAACGCCGGGCAAACGGTCTGCCTGCGCCAAAAACATGGTGCCGAATTTACCCGCTCCAATAACACCAACACGAATGGGCTTGCCATCGGCTTCCCGGCTTTGCAGTTGACGATAAAGACTCATATATTCCCTCGAATTTCTTGTTTTTATGTGTTTCAGGCGTGACCCTGACTTGCCTGWTTTACTCAGGCTYGCCAGTGTGCCATTAGAGAAATTCTGCCGTCAATGCATGATGGGCAAATAGGGGCTGCCAATGCCAGCTAATTGCGGGCTTTAGCTCTCGACAAAATTGRATTCCTCGTGTATAGCCGCGCAGTCTTTCCAATAAATTGGCRAGGCATCCAATCTACGGCGAATTCGCCCGATCGGATTGCGGCCTTTTTCTAGYARGTTCTAGGCRAGAATGCTGCAATTCATAGCTGTGAGAATCAGCCGGGCGCTCTGGGTGTGGTACGAGATTAACCAAAGCAATATGTAATCAACAAGGTACTCTCATGAATATCATTGAGCAGCTCGAAAAAGAGCAAGCCGAAGCTATTGAAGCCAAGCGCAAAATTCCTACATTCTCTCCTGGTGACACTCTACGTGTAAATGTACGTGTGACGGAAGGAACCAGAACCCGTATTCAGGCCTATGAAGGCGTGTGTATTGCCCGCAAAGGTGGCGGCATCAACGAGACTTTCACAGTACGTAAGATTTCTTACGGTGAAGGCGTTGAACGTGTGTTCCCGATTYACTCTCCTTTGGTTGAGGGTGTTGAAATTATTCGCCGYGGTAAAGTTCGTCGTGCGAAACTTTATTATCTGCGCGGCCTGCGCGGCAAATCCGCCCGTATCGTTGAAGCAAGCAACGCGCGTGCCAAACGCCTCAACGCTGAACAGCGTGCTGAAGTTGTTGCTGCAAAAACAGCCCTTGCAGCGGAAAAAGCCGCCGCGAAAGCAGCTGCWGCAAACACMACCGCTGACTAGAAGCGTTTTAAGCCTCTGNNCATATATCAGAGACTTGCTGATGGGGCGGCTTTCGAGCCGCCTTTTTTGTATCTGTTTTTTGCTGRCTTGTRCGGGATGTAAGATGGGTCRCCCTTGACCCCTCCCCTGTAAAACCGGCATAYAYACCCTATATATTGGCCATATAGCGGCCCTATAATTGTAAGTTTGGAAGAGATGATATGAGTGCACCACAAACGCTTTATGACAAGATCTGGAATGACCAYCTGGTYGATGAGCAAGATGATGGCACCTGCCTRCTCTATATTGATCGCCACCTTGTTCATGAAGTTACCAGCCCGCAGGCCTTTGAAGGTCTTCGCACGGCTGGCCGCAAAGTGCGTGCGCCTGAAAAAACWCTGGCYGTTGTGGATCACAATGTGCCAACCACCGACCGCTCCAAGGGTATTGATGATCCSGAAAGCAAATTGCAGGTGGATACGCTTGCCAACAATGCGGCYGAGTTTGGYGTYGAGTATTAYTCCGAGCGCGATATWCGCCAGGGTGTTGTGCACATCATTNGCCCCGAGCAAGGYTTTACCCTGCCCGGYATGACCATTGTGTGCGGCGATAGCCACACCTCWACYCATGGCGCRTTYGGCTCGTTGGCCCACGGCATCGGCACTTCTGAAGTTGAGCAYGTGCTGGCCACCCAGACGTTGATCCAGAAGAAAGCCAAAAACATGCTGGTGCGTGTTGATGGCCAATTGCCAGATGGTGTTACGGCCAAAGACATCATCCTTGCCATCATCGGCAAAATCGGCACAGCTGGCGGCACAGGCCATGTGATTGAGTTTGCTGGCGAGGCTATTCGCGCACTGTCGATGGAAGGCCGCATGACCGTCTGCAACATGACCATTGAGGGCGGTGCCCGCGCTGGTTTGATTGCGCCAGATGAGAAAACCTTTGAATACGTCAACGGCCGCCCCCGCGCGCCCAAGGACGCAGCCTGGGATCAGGCCATTGAATACTGGAAAACCCTGTTTACAGATGAGGGTGCCCACTACGATAAAACCATCGTTCTGGATGCAGCCAATTTGCCGCCCATCGTTTCTTGGGGCTCGTCTCCAGAAGATGTGGTGTCTGTTGATGGTGTTGTGCCTGATGCCGCTGTGATCAAAGATGATAATACCCGCGCATCTAAAGAGCGCGCGCTGGTCTATATGGGCCTGACAGCGGGCACAAAAATCACGGATATCACGCTGGACCGCGTTTTCATCGGTTCCTGCACCAATGGCCGCATCGAAGATTTGCGCGCCGCTGCCGCTATTGTGGGCGACCGCAAGATTGCGGACACCGTGAGTGCCATGGTTGTTCCCGGTTCCGGCCTTGTTAAAGAGCAGGCAGAAGCAGAAGGCCTTGATAAGATTTTCTTGGCTGCTGGTTTTGAATGGCGCGAGCCAGGCTGTTCCATGTGCCTCGCCATGAACGCCGATAAGTTGAAGCCAGAAGAACGCTGCGCCTCAACATCCAACCGCAACTTTGAAGGCCGCCAGGGCTTCAAAGGCCGCACACATCTGGTGTCCCCCGCCATGGCTGCAGCCGCAGCAATCGCCGGACATTTTGTTGACGTGCGTGAGTGGAAATAAGCTAGAGCCACGCTCTATGCATTAAACGCTATCCTCCTCGGGGCAATCCCGAGGAGTGAGATAGATTTCTGTGCTTAAGTTACACCCTTTCGAGCCGTATTTTAACGTTTGCCCCGGTTAGCTTTAAACCCTCCACGTTGGCCGGGTTTTCCGCTTGACGACCGGCCTCTTGGTGTAATTGCAGCTATTTTACCACGAGGGCCTTGATAGCCGCCGGTACGTTCATCGATCGCTTGTTGACGAGCCAGAGGATCATCACCAATAGCCAATTCGGTTTCTTGCAAGCGCTTGATTTCATCACGCAGCTTTGCAGCCTCTTCGAAATCGAGATCGGACGCCGCGTCGCGCATGCGTTTTTCCATGTCCTGAATGTGGGCTTTGAGATTGTGCCCCACTAGCGGTTTATCTGCCAAACCGGCGTCCACCGTCACATGATCACCCTCGTAAACGCTGGCCAGAATATCGACGATGTTCTTTTTGATCGATTCTGGCGTGATATTGTTTTCAACATTAAAGGCGTGCTGTTTTTCGCGGCGGCGGCTGGTTTCTGCCATCGCCCGTTCCATTGAGCCCGTTATCTTGTCGGCGTATAAAATCACCTTGCCATCAACGTTTCGTGCGGCGCGGCCAATGGTTTGCACCAGCGAGGTTTCCGAGCGCAAAAAGCCCTCCTTATCGGCATCGAGAATGGCCACCAAGGCGCATTCAGGAATGTCCAGGCCCTCGCGCAACAGGTTGATACCGACCAGCACATCAAACACCCCAAGGCGCAAATCGCGCAGGATCTCGATGCGTTCCAGCGTGTCGATATCAGAGTGCATGTAGCGCACTCTTACCCCGTTATCGTGGAGGTATTCGGTCAAATCTTCGGACATGCGTTTGGTCAACGTTGTCACCAGCGTGCGGTATTTTTTAGCCGTTGTTTCTTGAATGGCGCCCAGCAAATCATCGACCTGCGTGGAGGCCGGACGCACTTCGATGGGCGGGTCGGTCAACCCGGTTGGTCGGATCACCTGCTCAGAGAACACGCCGCCGGTTTGCTCAAGCTCCCAGCTAGCCGGTGTGGCGGAAACATAGACCGATTCCGGGCGCATCGCGTCCCATTCTTCAAAGCGCAGCGGGCGGTTATCCATGCAGGATGGCAGCCGGAAACCATATTCGGCCAGCGTTGCTTTGCGGCGGAAATCGCCCTTGTACATCGCGCCAATTTGCGGAATCGTGACGTGGCTCTCATCGACAAAAACCAGCGCGTTATCGGGCAAATACTCAAACAGGGTGGGTGGTGGCTCGCCGGGTTTGCGGCCGGTGAGATAGCGCGAATAGTTCTCAATTCCAGCGCAGGAATTGGTCGCCTCAATCATTTCAATATCAAAATTGGTGCGCTGTTCCAGCCGTTGCGCTTCAAGTAAGCGCCCTGCCTTGTTCAACTCTTCGAGGCGCAAAATCAATTCCTTACGGATCGATTTCACGGCCTGCTGCAAGGTTGGTTTTGGCGTGACGTAATGCGAATTGGCGTAGATTTTGACCGAATTCAAATCGCCGCTTTTTTGCCCCGTTAGCGGGTCAAATTCGGTGATTGATTCAATCTCGTCGCCAAACAGCGACAGCCGCCAGGCACGATCTTCAAGGTGAGCCGGGAACACTTCCAGCGTATCGCCGCGCACCCGGAATGTGCCGCGCTGAAAGGCATGATCATTGCGCTTGTATTGCAGGGCCACGAGATCGGCCAAAATCTGGCGCTGATCCAGCATCTGGCCCACGGTCAGCTCAAACGTCATGGCCGTGTAGGTTTCCACCGAGCCTATACCGTAAATACAGGATACTGAGGCGACGATGATCACATCATCGCGCTCCAGCAAAGAACGGGTGGCGGAGTGGCGCATCCGGTCGATCTGCTCGTTTATCGAGGATTCTTTTTCGATATAGGTGTCAGAGCGCGCCACATAGGCTTCGGGCTGATAGTAATCGTAATAGGATACGAAATATTCGACCGCATTATCGGGGAAAAACGATTTGAACTCGCCATAAAGCTGCGCTGCCAGTGTCTTGTTAGGGGCGAGAATAAGCGCAGGCCTGCCGGTTTGGGCAATGACATTTGCAATCGTATAGGTCTTGCCGGAGCCGGTTACACCAAGCAACACCTGATCGCGCTCTTGAGTTTCAAGCCCAGCAACCAATTCGGCAATTGCCGTTGGCTGGTCGCCCTTTGGCTCAAACTCGGAAACCAGTTTAAACTTGATGCCACCCTGGGATTTTTCAGGCCGCTCCGGGCGATGCGGAGCCCAAGCCTCATCCAGATCGCTGCGACCATGCTCAATCAGATCGGACAGCGCTGCAACAGTAGCCGTAACACCGCTATTGGAGATTTTATCGGCATCTTCCAGAGAAATATCGAGGCCAGAAACCGGGTTCAAACCACCAGCCGCCCGCTCTTTGGC
Organism: Hyphomicrobiales bacterium; assembly: GCA_002746425.1. Taxonomy (GTDB): domain Bacteria; phylum Pseudomonadota; class Alphaproteobacteria; order Rhizobiales. Next base: position 19,262 of record NVXB01000004.1, read on the forward strand.
ATTGGCAGCTATACCAACAGATGTACCGCGCGCTGTGCGAGTAGCTTTTGGCTTTTTGGGCTTGGGTTTTGAACCTGCTTTCGAGGCCGTTTTTGGTCTGGTTTTTGCCTTAGTTTTAGGGCCGGCATTGGGGGGTGATTTCGGCGCAGCCTCTGCCTCTTGAGCAATCTCATCGGCCCAATTGGAGATGGAGCCAGACAAGGGTGTGCCGGTTAGCGCGCTCTGCGGCGCTTCTTCAAAACCTTCGATACTTTTTGGATTCGATGCCATGGCCGAAATATGGCGCGGTTGGTGCCCAATGTGAAGGACTCAGATGCCAATTGTTTGAATTCACGTCAACATACTGACAGTAGGGTGTCAGCATGTCATGGCATTGTCAGCTAATTGGTTTGTTCATGAGCAGGTATCTGCACCTTGGACATCACCTTAATGGACCGGAGACCCACAATGCACTAACAATCAAACCGGATCACTCAGGTGGAGCTGATCAAACTAAAAGAACGCTTCGAAAGGCAAGATAATGAAGGAATTCAAGATCAATCCAGAATTCGTCATAACAGACGAACAATCCCTTCGAAGTCAATTTCATGCGACACACGAGTTGGCCCTTAAGAAGTGTCAGAGCTCGCTCGACAAACATGCGCAGGCCTTTATCAAGCGTTCACCGTTCATATGCATCGGCACACAGAATATGGATGGAAAAGCTGATGTCAGTCCTCGCGGTGACCCTGTTGGCTTTGTTAAAATCCTTGATGAGCACACGCTGGCAATACCGGACCGACCCGGCAATAACCGTCTCGACAGTCTGGTCAATATTCTCGCCAACCCCAGCGTTGGAMTRCTCTTCATCGTTCCCGGKTTTGACGATACATTRCGCGTGAATGGGCAGGCCACTYTGGTGAAYGACCCYGAYATTCTTGAAAGWATGAGTGTTAAAGRCCGCATTCCCARGCTCGCGATTGTGGTCAAGGTGAGTGAGGTSTTCATGCATTGCGCCAAGGCATTTCGGCGCTCTCAATTGTGGARCCCAGATCATCTTCAAGATCGCRAYGAGATGCCSTCGATTGTAAAGATCATTCTGGATCAGACAACCGGCGCGCCAAACGATGACGCTGAGATGCGCAAATTAGATGACGCACTCGAAGTCGATTAYAAGAAGACCATGTACTGATTTTTGGAGAGGCACGGGCCTGTGACGCCGACACGGATATTTTATCTTGTCATTGTTCGATAGGGCACTTGAGCGCGCTAGGGCTTTTGCTGACAGACTGGAGGCAATACACCCCTCCAGTCTATCAATCTGGCCTTAGTTATTCCTGCGGTGTCTCGTATTTGAACACAGAAATGACTGCGCCGAATGGATCGGCAAACGCGGCCATGCGGCCAACGCCGGGAATGTCCATAGGCTCACTCACAGCGTTCGCGCCCCCGGCCAAGGCTTTCTTGAACCGTGCATCCACATCATCAACGGTAATGTAGATCATCCAGCTGCCATTGGGCATTGGCTGCGGCATAAACCCGCCGACGGGCGCATCGCCAACCATGATGGCGGGATAGGCCGAGCCATCCTGCATCGGCATGTCGTTGACCGCCCAGCCAAATGTGGTTTCGTAGAATTTACGCGCGGCCACGGGATCGGGTCCGTGATGCTGAATCCAGCTCGGTGCGCCATGTGTTTGCATTGGATTGTTCATTTTTCACTCCATTGTTTGTCTTGTGAACATAGGGGTGACGCATGGCGGTGGTGAAATCCGACAATCAGTTCGACGTTTTTTCAATTTTTCCTAAAATAAGTTTGTGCTCAGCATCATTGGGGCCGCAGGCAAGAGCGGTTTGATATGATTTTTTGGCCTCATTAAGACGGCCCAATTGTTGGAGAAAATCTGCCTTGGCGACATGAAAATACAAGTAGCTGGAAAGGTCATTCTCTGCCTCTGACAACAAGGCTAAGGCCTTTTCAGGGCTTTGCGCTTTGGACACTGCAACCGCGCGGTTAAGCGTAATAACCGGAGATGGCATGATCCGGGATAACGCCTCATAGTGCTGCGCTATCTCGTTCCAGTCCGTCTCATCGGCACTCTTGGCCATGCAGTGAACGCCAGCAATGGCGGCCTGTATTTGATAACTGCCTGCCGCGCCAATACGCAGCGCTTTTTCCAGCAAAACATGGGCTTCGTTGATGTGGCGCATGTTCCAGACTGCACGGTCCTGCTGGTCCAGTGGCACAAGATCCCCGGCCTCGTTGGTGCGCGCTTCCTGCCTGCTGTGTTGAAACAAAAACAGCGCCAGCAAGCCCATAATCTCTGGCTGTGAGGGGAACAGTGACAGCAATAAACGGGCAAGGCGAATGGCCTCTTCGCACAGCTGAACCGATATGGGCATGCTGCCGCTGTGCATCGAATAGCCCTCGTTGAACATCAAATACACCATGGTGCACACGGAGTTGAGCCGCTTGCTGCGCTCAATTGCTGTGGGTACGTCCAATTCAGTTGCAGCGGCAGCGGCTTTCTTTTTGGCCCGCGTAATGCGCTGCTCCATGGTTTTTGCGTGCAGCAGAAATGCGCGGGCGATTTGCGCAACAGATAGGCCACCAATAACTTTTAGGGCCAGCGCTATCTGATCCGTTGGGGCCAGCTCCGGGTGGGAGCACATGAACAACAGCCGTAAAATATCATCACGCAGCACATTCTCATCAAGCAGTTTGAGAATGTCATCTTCGGGGTTTTCAATGCTGGTATCGAACGGCGCATATTTTTGCAGCAGATCGCCCTGGCGGCGCGAGCGGCGCAGTTCATCCAACACCGAATTACGCGCAGCGACAGTGAGCCAAGCAACCGCATTGATTGGAATACCGTTGCTTGGCCAGTGCTTTAGTGCTTTGGCGGATGCTTCCTGAAATCCATCCTGCGCTAGGTCAATATCTCGAAAATAATGTGTCAGAGCGGCGACAACGCGCGGCCTTGCGCCCGTCAAATGCGCCGCAATGACACTGGCTTCGCTCACTTATTCAGAACGCAGGGTGAAGGGAACAGATTGTGCATTAGGCCATTCAACAGGACGAATTTCATAACTGGAAACATCCAGCGGCAGCATTTTTGTGTATTCAATCGCCTGCTCCATGGAATCGCAATCAATGAGATACAGGCCCAATATTTGCTCCTTGGTTTCAGCAAAGGGTCCGTCGGTCACCAAAATATTTTCACCACGTCCACGCACTGAAACAGCGGCAGAGCTGCCCATCAATTTTATTGCGGGTCCCGGGCGGCCATCTTCCTGGAGCTTCTTTTGTAAAGCYTGGTGRCSAGCCATATTTTGCTCCTGTTTCTCCTTGGGRAGGTTTTCAAAAACATCGTCCTCACYAAAAATCAGAATTGTRTAAAGCATAGTGCCCTCCAGAGCATACTTGAATTGTTGATACTGAGTTGACGAATGAGATTGTGCAAACCCTACATCAGCCAAAATAAAAATCGAACCAGATGTGCACGCCCATATGTTATAATTCTGGTAGCTCAATGCTGCTAGAGTTGCATCAATACCTCAAAATACAACGATTAAGGGCACGAGATGTCGGCTGTTCCTGGCGCAGAATCTTTGTTTACCGCACCGCTGGTGTTTYTGGCGGCGGCAGTTATTGCTGTCCCCATATTCAAAAAGCTGGGGCTGGGATCRGTGCTGGGYTATCTGGCAGCGGGCATTRTCATCGGGCCGGTACTGGGTCTGATTGTCGATGGCGAGTCAATTTTGCGGGTTGCTGAACTGGGCGTCGTGTTGCTGCTGTTTATTATCGGGCTGGAGTTGAAACCGAGCCGCCTGTGGGAAATGCGCAAGGATATTTTGGGCCTTGGCGCGGTTCAAGTTATCGCCTGTGGCATTGCCCTAACCGCGATTATTTATGCCAGTGGCCGCCCGTGGCAGGTCTCGTTGGTCGTCGGGCTTGGATTGGCTTTGTCGTCTACCGCCATTGCCATGCAAATACTTGAAGAACGCGGCGAGGCCCATGGCGAATATGGCCAAAAAAGCTTCTCCATTCTGCTATTTCAGGACCTCGCCATTGTGCCGTTACTGGCCTTGGTGGCCTTTCTAGCGCCTTCAAGTAGCGGCGAAGCCACAAGCACCGATTGGGGTGAAATTGGTACCAAATTATCGCTGGTAATTGTCTGCGTTGCTGCCCTGATTTTGATCGGACGTTATTTGCTCAGCCCGATGTTCCAGTTGTTGGCCGACGCCAAGGCAAGCGAGATCATGACAGCCGCCGCATTGTTGGTGGTGTTGGGTGCTGCTGCCTTGATGGAATTTGCTGGCATGTCCAGCGCCATGGGAGCGTTTATTGCGGGCGTTATGTTGGCCGAATCCAGTTTTCGCCATGAGCTGGAAGCCAATATCGAGCCGTTTCGCGGTCTGTTGATGGGGCTGTTTTTCATGGCCGTTGGCATGTCGCTTGATTTGGCAATCGTTGCTGACAATCTATGGCTGATTTTGGGCGCAGCCATTGCGTTCATGGCCACTAAAGGGGCCATCATCTACGGGTTGTCGCGGTTTTCCGGTTTGGTTCACGCCACCGCCATTCGCATCGCTTCTGTCCTGCCACAGCACGGAGAGTTTGCATTCGTACTGTTCACCTCTGCCGCTGGCGTTGGCCTTTTGAGCCTGACAGATGCGTCAATTCTTGCAGCGGTTACAACGCTGACCATGGCCCTCACTCCGCTCACTGTTGCGCTGGCACCAAGGTTTATTCCCGCCACCGGGCTGGATGAGATTGAAGAGGATTTTTCAACCGTCACCGGCACTGTCATCCTCATCAGTTTTGGCCGTTTTGGCCAGGTTGTGTCGCAGCTACTGCTGGCGGAAGGCATTGATGTGACGATCATCGACAGCAGCGCCAGCCGGATTCGTAGTGCCGCAAAATTTGGCTTTAAAATTTACTATGGTGATGGCCGCAGGCTAGAGGTTTTGCGTGCAGCAGGGCTGGATAATGCGCAGATGGTTATTGTTTGCACCAACCATGAAAACCCCACGACCGAGATCGTTGAACTGGTCAAAAAGCACGCACCAAGTACCAAGGTCTATGTGCGCAGTTATGATCGTGGGCATTCCATTAGCTTGCGCCGGTTGGAAGTCGACTTTGAGATTCGGGAATCGGTCGAATCTGCTTTCAAATTGGGTGCTGAGGCGCTTAACGGCCTGCATACTGATAGCGCCCGAGTGCATGAAATTGTCCGCGATATTCGCCGCCGCGATGCTTACCGACTTGCCTTGCAGGTTGATGGGGATATCAATGACGGTCTGGATACGCTGCATACCAACGCAGCGCCAACACCAGAGCCGCTTCAATCTCCCAAACATGCTGCGAAACCTTTGAACAAGGAAACCGGCGATTTGGTGGAAAAAACTGAGGCAGACCAAGGCTAAGCCTTTCCCAATGATCTGTTTCAATTTATAATGCGGTGGAAATTGCTAAAGGTTGCCCCATGCTTGATCAAATGAACCCCGCAGGGGGAAAGCCCGCCGTCATAAAATACGGTGATAATGATTATCACGTGCTGCAACGTGGCACCTATGTAAAATGTGCGATTACCGGCAAAGCGATTTCGCTTGAYGAGCTRCGCTATTGGAGCGTCGCTCGGCAAGAAGCATACATTGACGCCCACGCTTCACTAAAAGCTGAGATGGCWGCYAAARCYTNNNAATTATTTGCCTGTTKTGATGAGYGCRCGGANTGGGWTCAWNCAAGGTATCGGCCTTGTCAAAWMKKGCYTCRATMCGAAGKANTTKTNGTYTCAYKCTGCAAACGCTGRCAGGCGGAACCATCCGGYGCACTCAGCAACCGAACATAATCCTTTTCCGTCGTCATAGGCACAGCGCCCAATTGCTCACATCTGGCTAGAATGCGCGTGGCATCTGCATTGCTAAACATGTGATGATCTGGAAAATCCATGGTTTCTACAGTGTTGAAATCTGCGCTGGCCAGCGTATCATAAAACTTTTGCGGTCGGCCAATACCGGAAAACGCCAGCACCGGATTTTCATCCCTGCCTTGCAGGCTCTCAGGCGTTGGCTGCAAATGTGCCCGCACCAAAATCAAATCATTGTCAGCCGCCATCTCTATGCATTTTTGCAGATACGGCCCCTCCCCGATCACGATCAACGCATCGGCCAGCCCAATTTGATCCGCCAGCGGCGCTCTAAGTGGCCCGGCAGGGAAACAGCGCTCATTGCCCCAGCCAACGGCTGCATCGACCACAATGATTGAAAAATCCTTGTGCAATGACGGGTTCTGAAAACCATCATCCATCAAAATAATATCGACGCCCAGCGAGGTGAGAATTTCAGAGCCGGGCACACGGTCAGAGCCGACAACCGTTGGGCCCAAAGGCGTATAAAGCAGCGCCTCGTCGCCCACATCGCGGGCGTTATGATCGTCATGAACAAGGCAGGATTGGACCTGCGCGCCGTGGTAGCCACGCAGTAAAAAACCCGGCTCATATTCCTCAAGCTGCAACAATCTGGCGATGGATTGCAAACACGGCGTTTTACCGGCGCCGCCAACCACAAAATTTCCAACACAGCACACTGGCACACCGGCCTTTGCGCGCGGGGGCGTGTTCATTCTCTTGGCTGTAATGCTACCGTAAGCCCAGCCCAAAGGGGCGAGTATGGCAGACCGAAATCCGGGGTCAACTTGCCACCAAAAATCTGGAGCGGACAGTTTCATAATGGGGTTAGGCCACCGAACCGCTTTTGAGCGGTAAGACTTTTGCTTGTTCACCGCTGATTTGCTGCAAAATGGGCTCCAGCGCCTGAATGCTTAAATCCGCAGCACCGTTGAGGTTTGAAAGCACGCTTTTTGCGTTGGCGCACATGCCCGCTGCGCGAATTGGGTCTTCGATCAACACCTGAACCTTTTGCGCAAGCTCCTCGGCATTTTCAACCAGCTCGCAGCCATCGCCAGCTTGCAGCACACCAAAGACTTCGCGAAAATTGAAAATTTGCGGGCCGGTCAGCACCGGACAGTTCAAATGCACAGCCTCAATCGGGTTATGCCCACCAATTGGCAACAAAGACCCACCGATAAAGGCCACATTGGCGATGGCATAAAACAGGCCTAATTCGCCCAGCGTATCAGCTATATAAATCTGGGTTTTGTCATCCACCGGATCAGCCAGCGACCTCAAACGAACGCTCATGCCCTTCGCCACCGCAAGGTCCTGAATGGAACGTCCACGCTCCGGGTGCCTTGGCACTATGCAGGTCAAAAGGTCTGGAAATGTTTCGGCCAACATCGCGTGGGCTTGCAGCACGATGGCATCCTCGCCCTCATGGGTGCTCGAGGCTAAAAACACAGGTCTGTTCTTGACCGCAGCACTAAATGCACTACGCACTTCCGGTGCGACCTTTAAAGTCGGCGCATCATATTTCATGTTGCCGGTAATCGCGATTTTGCGCCCGCCAAGCTGTTGAAAGCGCAGCAAATCCTCTTCGCCGCGCACATGAATTTGGCTGAAACGGCCAAACAGCGCCTTTGTGAGAAAGCTAACCTTGTACCAGCGTTTGAAGGAGCGGTCCGACATGCGCCCATTGACAATAACCAGCGGAATATCGCGGGCATTCAATTCAATAACCGTCGCGGGCCAAATTTCTGATTCAACGCTCAATGCAAGCTGCGGCTGCCAATGGTTTAGAAATCGGCGGATAACACTGGGAATATCAAGCGGCGCAAACTGATGCACAAAGCGGGGGTCATTGCCCACTCTTTCAGCGACAATCTGGGCGGCTGTTCTGGTTACATTTGTCAGCAAAATGATAAAGCCAAGATCGGCAAGCTTGTGGCATAGCGGCATCACCGCATTGGTTTCGCCAACACTGGCAGCATGCACCCAAATGACAGGCCCATCGGGGCGCGACACGTTGGTATGCGCCAAGCGCTCTGTATGGCGATCCGGATGTTCCTTGCCAATTTTACGTCTGTAGGACAGCAAAAACGGGAAAAGCGGGCGCATAAGCTGCATGGTGGCGCAATAGGCCTTTATCGCTATGTCACCCATAATTTGCATTATTGCGTTTTTCCTACCTGTTTATACGCACGCGCATAAGCATCGTTCAGCGTTTTTTCCAACGCCTGTTTGGCGTCTTCCTGTGCGGCCGCATCGGCATCGCGGTCTACCCAAATCAAATCGCCAGCTACAAAGTGACCCCGCCCAAATGGCAAAGCTACGACGGCGCGATCCCAAGTGTTAAACCGCACAAACTTGGTGCTGGCAAAACCGATGGGCAAGATAGGTCGCCCCGACAATCGAGCCAGCGTAATCATACCGTCACTCACCTGATGTGACTTACCACGCGGAACGTCAGCTGTCATGCTCACACTGATGCCCTGCTCCAAAGCACGCAGCATCGACAACAGGCCTCTGGTGCCGCCGCGATCGCGATAAGGTTTTTTCTGCTGCCGTCCGCCAGATCCACGCGTCACTTCCATGCCCAGCATCTGCGCCGCAATCGCATTAATTTCGCCGTCTTTGCTTTTGGATATCAGCACCATCACGCGGTGGTCTTTACGGCGCGCATAGGGAAGCATCAGATGCTCTCCGTGCCACATGGTCACAATGACGGGCATATCATCGCCAATCAGAGTATAAATGTCTTCCGGCGTTGTGCTGATGCGGTTGGTGCGGCCAACAAACAGCAAGTACCAACCAACCATTTTGCCCAGTGTCGTCTGGATGATTTTATGTCGAGCAAGTTTCCGCCAGCGCATGATTTATTCTTTACTGAGCTAAATCGGAAGCTGGCGATGGGCTAGCCTCAATAGGGTTTACCATCTGCATTTTGCAGAAATCGGCATAGAGGCCATCAAGTGCAAACAGCTCATCATGCGTGCCGCTTTCCACCAACTGCCCCTTATCCAGAACACAAATGATGTCGGCGTTTTTCACGGTCGACAGCCGATGCGCAATCATCAACACGGTACGGCCCGCAAACAAGGTTTCCAGCGCAGCCTGCACTTTGGATTCGCTTTTAGAATCCAGCGCGCTGGTAGGCTCATCCAGCAGCAAAATCGGCGCGCCTTTCAGCATAGCGCGCGCAATGGCGATACGCTGGCGTTGACCGCCCGAGAGCAAGCCACCGGCCTCTCCCACTTGGGTATCATATTGTTCTGGCAGCTCGGTAATGAACTCATCGGCGGCAGCACCGTGCGCCGCCAGCATGATCTCCTCATCACTTTTGCCCTCAGAGCCATAACGGATGTTTTCCATAATGGTGTCATCAAACAAAATGGGGTCCTGCGTTAGCAAAGCGGTTGCCCCGCGAACGGTAGACAGTTTCGATGTTCTCACATCCTGCCCATCGATTAATATACGGCCTTCATCAGGATCGAAAAACCGCATCAACAAATTGATCAGAGTTGTTTTGCCAGAGCCACTGGCCCCAACCAACGCAATTTTTTTGCCAGCAGGAATGGTGAAGCTGAAATTGCGCACCACAGGCACGTCTTTGTTGTAGGCAAATGATACATTCTCAAAAATTATTTCACCATCAGAGACCAGCAATGGCTCGGCTGTCTCAATTTCATCGACAGTTGGTTGATGGTCAATCAAAGCAAATACGCGTTTGGCCGCTTCGGTACCTTGGGTAAGTTTGCCTTGCAGCCCCGCCAAAGCTTTTAAGGGCTGATAGGCCAGCATGGCAGCGGTCATAAAGCCCATGAAGCTACCCATGGTGACATTGCCCTCAATGCCCTGCCAACCGCCATAAAATATGGCCAGTGCAAACCCAACACCGGTCAGCGCTTCCGTGGCCGGTCCCATGGCCGAAGAGGCCCGCGCCTGTTTCATCAAATGGTTGATGATGCGGCGTACAGAAGCGGAAAAACGCGCCTCTTCCTGGCCTTCTTGACTATAGGCCTTAACAATCCGCACGCTGCGCAGGGTCTGCGACAATATCGCCGATAAATCACCAGTTTCGCGCAACATGCCCTTGGTTGATTTGCGGATTTTCTTTCTTTGCTTGCCCATGAAATAAATGGCGCCGGGGGCACCCATGATCACTAGCAATGCCAAGACCGAGTCCATCCAGAACATCGCTAGGACAAGGAAAAAGGCGGTCAATCCACTTTTAACAAGTGCAGTGAGCGTGCCCGCAGCAGCGCTGTTGACCAAGCCCACATCTGCCATAAAGGCGGCAACAAAGCGCCCGCTATGCATGGCATCCAAAAAGCTTAAATCTGCACGCACCAAACTGCCAAACATATGCTGGCGCAATCCGCCAACAACCTCATTGGCGATACGTGCTTGCGTAACCCGGCCAATATAATCGGCAATGGCGCGCAAGCCCATAATGACCAACACCAATCCCGGCAGGATATACAGCATGGAGCTGTCTTTAGCGATAAAAATGCGATCTGCAACCTGGCGCATCAAGAATGGCAAGGCACCCGTTGTTGCAGCCAAAAACACCATAGAAGCCAGCGAAATGGACAGTATTTTCCATTGCGGCTTGAGATACACAATCGCAATACGGCGCACCAGCTCATAAGGTGTCAGATCACCGACATCCAATGCGTCGATTGATCTGGCAAAACCCGATGATGGCGGTTTTTGCGCGCTCGTTGTTGCGCGTGCGTCATCCGGCTTATTTTGTGTGGCGGTGCTTGCCAAAATATCACTTGCTCCGGTTGCGCGGATTAATGTTCAGTTTCGGGGTCCATCAAGCGATGCATATGCACGATGAAATACCGTATTTGCGCATTGTCGACTGTCTGCTGGGCTTTGGTTTTCCAGGCATTATAAGCCGAGGCGTAATTGGGGAATATTCCCACAATATCGAGCCCTTCCAAATCCTTGAAACGGATACCGGAAATGTTGTCCAATTCGCCGCCAAACACCAGATGTAAAAGCTGGGTATCTTGTTCGCTTTTGCTGTCATTGCTCATGTTAAATCTGCCCTCACTGGGTTAATCGGTATTGGGGTTAGCCGGTACTGGAGTTAGTCTGCATATAGGCCCGTTAAAATGCCGCTCAGTTTTTCGTTGGCTGCGACCAGAATACCATGCTTGGGAATTTCTCGATTATAGACAATAGGCTGCATGTCGGTGCCCACCAGCACGCCACCGGCTTCATGTACCAAAAGGTCTGCTGCAGCAAGGTCCCAATCATGAGAATTTGCCCGCGCGACAACGCCGGAAAGCGCGCCCGATGCAACCAGTGCAATCCGGTAGGCCAATGATTTGATGTGGCGGGTGCGCGTTGCGCCAAGATCTTCCAAACCATAATCACGGTACATCGGCTTTGAAACGGAAAGTTCTGCGCCAGAAAGGTCTGCATTATCGCGAACAGCAAGGCGTTTACCGTTCACAAAAGCGCCGCCACCAAGTGTGGCRGTGTACATYTCATCKYGGCAWGGGTTGAACAGCGCKGCGGCAACCGGGCGTGCGGTTTYAACACCMGCKGCATTTTTGCTGACCCGCACAATGCCAATGCTGATGGTCCAGTCTTCGCTGCCATCTATAAAGCTGCGTGTGCCATCAATGGGATCAATGATGAAGATATCTTGGGCTTCAAGACGCGCCGGATCATCTTCGCTTTCCTCAGACAACCAACCATAATCAGGGCGCGCAGTGCGCAGCTCTTTTTCSARRTAATTATTGACCGCRAAGTCTGCCTCGGTGACYGGRGAATCWCCCTCTTTGAGCCAGATTTCCGGGTCTTTTTTGAAAAAGCCCAGAGCAATTTCGCCAGACTTTCTGGCGGCATGTTCTATTAGCGCCAGATCAACGGCATCAAGATGTTGTGGTTCAAGTTCCGGCAAGTGTCAGGCCCTCTATATAGAGTGAGGGCGCATTRACTGCGCCTTTGAATTCCAGATCATCTGCTGGGAYCARRTTTTGRAAAATRTCKCCCAGATTRCCMGCSARTGTCAGTTCACTAACCGGATATTGAATTTCGCCATTTTCCACCCAAAAGCCGGTAACRCCGCGGCTGTAATCGCCTGTTATGGTRCTGACGCCGCTGCCGATGAAATCGGTGACAATCATGCCCTTGGTCATGGATGAAACCATGTCTGACAACGAGGTGCTGCCCGCTTCCATCCACAAATTGGTTGTTGCCGGGCGGGTGCCACTACCWGAAAATGATGCGCGTCCRTGAGGTGTCAGCCCCARCTCGCGGGCGGTGTAACCGTCCAAAATCCATGTTTCCAACACGCCCTTATCGATAAGGTTCAAGCGGCCAATGCTGGTGCCATCGGCATCGAATGGTCTTGAGCCCGGCCTTTTGGGTAAATGCGGATCATCAACAATACTGACGTCCTCGCGAAACAGCTTGTCACCAAGCCTGTCCTTCAAAAAACTGGAACCGCGCGCAATGGAAGAGCCATTAATGGCGGACACCAAATGCCCAAGAATGCTGGCGGAAACACGTTTATCCAAAATGATCGGCACTATTTGGGTTTCAACCTTGCGCGGGTTTACCCGCTCCAATGTGCGCGATGCGGCCAGATTGCCGATGCTTGCCAGGTCGCGCAAATCTGCCAGATGACGTTTGCTGTCATAATCATAGTCGCGTTCCATCGATGTGCCGGAACCGGCAACAACAGAAACCGATCTGGAATGATGAGTGCCAACATAAGCGCCGGTAAAACCGTTTGAGGCCGCAAGCACCATGCCGCCTGCGCCATAGGCAGCGCTTGAGCCGTTGGAATTGTTAATGCCCTCATGGTCCAGGGCAATGGCTTCCAGCTCTAAAGCGGCGCGTGCCAAATCATCGGCATCGACAACACTGGTGTCGTGCAAATCCAGATCAGGCCAAGTGGTGGCAATGGATGCTGCATCGGCAAGACCTGCATAGGGATCATCAGGCGCGGCAGCGGCCATCGCCAAAGCGCGCTCTACCAAAGCGGGCCCTTCTGCGACCAGGCGATCTGCCTTGCTGCTAATCGCGGCAACTTTACCGCCGATAAAAACGCGCAAGGATGCTGAATCATCTTCAGACTTTTCTGAGGTTTCAACCTTGCCCATGCGTGCGCTTACGCTGAACGAGCTGGATTTGCTGATAACCACTTCCGCAGCATCTGCGCCAGCTTTCATAGCGCTGTTCATCAAATCGGTTGCGGATTGTTTTAACCGATCAAGATCGGGCGGGATCATGGCTTTATTGCTCATAGGGAGCGCGTTTCTCGGTCTGGTGGAATATAAAAGCCGTTCATAATCATTCCCGGGATAGACCGCAAGTGCACATCCCCTTTGCCCTTAGTAAAACCAACATCTGCACAAAATAGATCAAATTTTACAAAACTCCTGAATACATCGCTAACCTATTGTAAAACAATGATTTTTTAACCAATTTAATTAGCTTCTCTTGAACAGATCACGGGCATTGTGTGCCTCAAATGATCACCGAACCAATATCTGAGGTTTCAAACGTGTCTGTTCAACACCTTTTTATCAATGCCCTTGCGAATACCAGCTATGCCAATGACAATGACTTTTGCCAAACCATCGCGAAAGTCAAAATCCAGATACGGCCGCGTTCTCCGCAGTTTAATAAGTCTCAGCCTCGGATTGACCCCAGCAATCTGCCCTATTGCAATGATGCGATGGATATTGGCCCGAACAATGTGGTGCGCTACCTTGATCAGGACCGAGTGATCCTTCGAAAGCCTGCCCTTGATGGCAATGGTTCGAGCGTTAACATGCCGATTGATAGCTACTCGATGGTGGCGGTTCGTATACTTTCTTCTGCCCAGGCTTCTGATCGGGCTTCTGACCAATCCTCCAATCAGGCCTCAAGTCAGAGCGACCAACGGATATTTGCGCGCCTTGAGCTGATCCACCCCGATCCTTCTCTCAATATTATTCTGGCAGAAGCCGAATGCCCCGAGCATTTGGCCGAAGACTGGTCACACTGGAACGACTTAACAGATTTACCCCTGCGCCTGATCGATCTCGACGAGCGCATTGTCACACCGCCGGGGGCAGAGGACGTTCAGACCTCCAAACCTCTCCCCCGCCGGTTTGGCAGCCCCTTGCAAAATCGCCGCACACGGTTCCAAACCAACAGAAAAATTGGCCAAGTGGTGAGTAATATTGTCGCGTTTTCTCCACAAACCGAAATCATTGCAAGGACCTAGCAAATTTACCGCTCAAGGCCGGGGTTGCTACCTGCCAAAGTTTTCCGCTAAACCAGCCTCAACATTTGGAAGAGGATTTGGTTATGAATACAGCAGTTAAGAAAACAGCTTTGGTTACCGGCGCAAGCTCCGGCATTGGTCGGGCATCGGCTTTGGCACTGGCAGCAGCAGGCTATGATGTCGCGATTTGCGGACGCCGCAAGGACGCCCTGGATGCGACCGTCGCCCTGCATAGCGGTTCAACCGGCAGCGTAACGGCTTTTGTTGCCGACCTTTCCACAGAAGAAGGCGCCAATGGCCTCTTCGATGATCTGAAGAAAACCTACTCACGCCTTGATGTGCTGTTCAACAATGCTGGCATGTCCGGCCGTGGCAGCAATTTTGGTGATTGCACCTTTGAAAACTGGCGCAAGGTTCTCAACATCAATCTTGATGGCATGTTTCTGTGCTCAAACCTGGCTTTTCGCTGGATGCGCGATCAAGACCCCCAGGGCGGTCGTATCATCAATAATGGTTCGATCTCAGCGCATGTACCGCGCCCAGGTTCTGCACCCTATACGGCCTCCAAACACGGTGTTACCGGCCTGACCCGCTCGATTTCTCTTGATGGTCGCCAGTATAATATCGCCTGTGGTCAGATTGATATTGGCAAYGCSGCATCTGAAATGACAGCYGAYTTCGCCAAAGGTCTGCCGCAAGCCGATGGCAGYGTAAAACCAGAGCCRACSATTGATGTGAACCACATTGCTAATGCYRTCRCCCACATGGCKGGCCTGCCACYAGARGCMAATGTKCARTTCATGACCATCATGGCSASCAACATGCCGTTTATTGGCCGCGGCTAACCAGACTAAAACAAGGTTTGCAGTAGCAAACCGGCAAAAAACAACAACCCAGCATGCCAGTTGGCGCGAAACAGCATAAGACATCTGTTTCCGTCATCGGGCTGCAGGGTTGTAACCTGCCAGGTCAAATGGGCCGCAAAGGCAATCAGGCCGCCGATCGCAAACATGCCCCAGCCTGCGGCAAACACAGCGCCAGCGGTAAACAGCGTAACACCGCCAAACAACAATCCAATCAACAGCCGTGAATGCCCGCCAAAGGTGCGCGCCGTAGAGCGAATGCCAATCAACTCATCATCGACCTGATCCTGATGGGCGTAARTGGTGTCATAGCCAATGGTCCATAATAATGCCGCGATATAAACCAGAAACGGCACGCTGTGATCAAGCGATCCAAAAACGGCGGCATAGCCCATTAAACCACCCCAGGAAAACGCCATACCCAACACCAATTGCGGCCAGTTGAAAAAGCGTTTCATAAAGGGATAAATGGCCACGATGGGCAAAGAGCACATACCAAGCACAACGGTAAAAGTGTTGAATTGCAAAAGCACCAGCAACCCCACCAGTGCCTGTAACACCACAAATATCTTGGCTTGGCGCACCGTGACCTGCCCAGATGGAAGTGGGCGAGATTTTGTACGCGCCACCTGCGCATCAAGATCGCGGTCTACCAGGTCATTATAGGTGCACCCCGCCCCGCGCATGGCGATGGCACCAATCATAAACAGCAAAAGATACCAATAGCTGGGAGACTGGCCGGCAATGATGTCTGCAAGCACCGTGGACCACCAACACGGCAAAAGGATCAACTGCCAACCAATGGGCCGGTCCCAGCGCGCAAGRCGGGCGAAAGGCCGCAGCCATARCGGCGCTTTGGTRTCTACCCAATGGCCTTTTACGGCATCGGCAACCGAGTCGTTTAAACTTGAATTGTCATCCATGGCGCAGACAATTGGGCGGCATTGCCAGCTCCGTCAAGCAATAAGCCGTTTTGACGCAATGGATTCAATGGCAACAACAGGCTAGTGTAGACTTTGCAACCCCATGTAAAAACACAAATGCCAAGTTGGTTTAGTTCTATTTTGAGTTTTAAATGCTACAGACCAAAGTAACTTTAGCGCGATTTTAATGTATTTAAGTTCTCCACAGAACGCACGATAAGCTATTGAAAAACGATAGGTTTTCTGCAAAATGACCGCTTGGATCACACCTTTGTGAAACGACCTTCGCATCTGTTTAAAAATCCATATTCCAAACTGGTTTGTCGCATTCAAACCACCAAATTTTGCGGCACCCAAATCCAACATACTGAACTTCGGATACATAAATGAACATATTGCTGATCGGACATGGCGGGCGCGAACATGCTCTTGCTTGGAAACTTTCTCACTCCAAACAATTGGGCACATTGTGGTGTACTGGCAGCAATCCAGCCTTACTTTCTATCGCCAAACCTAGCGGCTTAGAGGCAGAGGACCATGCCGAGATTATCTTCTTCTGCCAGAAGAACGATATAGACCTTGTTGTTATTGGCCCCGAAGCGCCCCTGGTTGCCGGTTTGGCTGATAATCTGATTGTGCATGAAATAAAYGTTTTTGGRCCRGGCCGCTCTGCYGCMCARTTGGAAGGCTCYAAATATTTCACCAAGGCCTTATGTGAAGAAGGCGCTATTCCCACAGCCGCCTTTGGCCATTTTACAAACCTYRAAGACGCTGTTGCCTATGTTAAGAAAATTGGCGCTCCCATTGTCATCAAGGCAGAYGGGCTRGCTGCYGGCAAAGGCGTGACCGTTGCYATGAMACTGGAAGAGGCCATTGCGGCGGTTGAAGATTGTTTCTCCGGYCACTTTGGCMAAGCTGGTGCCAGCGTTGTTGTTGAAGAGTTTYTGGAAGGCGAAGAAGCCAGCATATTTGTGCTGTGCGATGGCATTTCCATGCTTCCTCTTGCCAGTGCGCAAGACCACAAGCGTGTTGGCGAGAAGGATACCGGCCCCAATACCGGCGGTATGGGGTCTTACTCACCAGCGCCAATYGYCAGCGATGACATTATGCAGATTACGCTGGATCAGATCATTGCGCCGACCCTCAAAATACTAAATGAGCGCGGCACCCCTTATCGCGGTGTGCTGTATGCCGGGCTGATGATCAAGGACGGCCAGCCAAAACTGATCGAATATAATTGCCGCTTTGGCGACCCTGAATGTCAGGTGCTGATGATGCGGATGAAAAGCGATTTGCTGCCCCTTCTCATGGCCTGCGCCAAAGGACAATTGCGGCACCACAATGTGCAATGGCATGAACAAGCCGCTCTATCTGTCGTAATGGCGAGCAAGGGTTATCCGGGCGATTATACCAAGGGAAGCGTTATTTCCGGCCTCGGAAAACTACCACCTAATGATGAGTTAGTGGTCTTTCACGCGGGCACAAAAGAGGTCGATGATACCATCACGGCAGTTGGCGGGCGGGTGCTGAATGTAACCGCTCTTGGCGATACTATCGCAGATGCGCAAAACAATGCCTATATAGCAGTAGACAAGATTGACTGGCCGCAAGGGTTTTGCCGACGCGATATTGGTTGGCGGGCCATCGAGGACAGCTAAACCGCTAATCTATTGAGGCCGTTGATGAGCAAAACTCCAAAAATATCTCTTGCTCTTGGCGGCGGCGGTGCGCGCGGCCTGGCCCATATTGTTGTGCTGGAAGCGCTGGATGATTTGGGTGTGCGGCCCACAAGTATTGCTGGCACATCCATTGGCGCGATTATGGGTGCTGCCTATGCAGGCGGGCTGAGCGGGCGAGATATCCGCGATATCACTCTGCAACGGTTTTCCAACCGGGCCAAAGTGGTGCAGCTTTTATGGCAGATGCGCGGCAAGCGAAAACTCCCCAAATTATCGATCACTGATATTGACCCGCTGGCGGTGCTGGAATCCTTCATTGGAGATTTGATCCCCGCTAGTTTTGAAGAATTGCAAATACCGCTTTGCGTTATTGCTTCTGATTTTTATGGCTGGCGCGAAACAATTATGCGCAGCGGAGATTTGCACCGCGCTGTTGCGGCCAGCATCGCTATCCCGATTTTATTCACCCCGGTTACCATTGATGGCCGTGTGCTAATTGATGGCGGGTTTGTAAACCCGCTACCGTTTGACCGCGTTGAAAACGGCAACATTACTATTGCTGTCGATGTAACCGGTGGCCCGCAAGAACCTGCGATGCAGTCGGGTAGTGACATTCCCTTGCCGGGCATGCGCGAGATGGTTTTTGGCACCACCCAATTGGTTATGCAGTCTATCACCAATGAGAAACTCAAAAGCCGTACACCGGACATTTTAATACGCCCGCCGATAGAGCAATTTGGTGTGCTGGAGTTTCTCAAAGTGAAGGAAATTCTGGAAGCCGCCGAATCTGAACGTGACAATATCAAACGCCAGATCACCTATGAGCTGGATCGGCTTTAGCGCTTTTGCGCAAAAAATACCCGCAGCATTTCCGCTGATTCTTCTGCGCTAAGCCCGCCATAAACTTCAGGCGCGTGGTGGCAGCTTGGATGGGCAAAATAGTTGACGCCGCTTTCTGCACCGCCGGATTTTTCATCATAAGCGCCAAAATACAGCCGCCTTATGCGGGCGAAGGAAATGGCAGCAGCGCACATCGGGCATGGTTCCAGCGTCACATAGAGATCGCATTCGGTCAGGCGCTGACTACCAAGGTTTGCGGCGGCCTCGCGGATCACCAGCATTTCGGCATGAGCTGTCGGATCGTTGAGCTCCAAGGTGCGGTTACCATTTCGCGCCAAAACCTGATTATCCTTGACAAGTACCGCTCCGACCGGCACTTCCCCCCTCACCGCAGCAGCTTGCGCTTCCTGAATAGCCAAATTCATGTAACTGTTGAACATTGTTGCTTCACACACTTAAAATCAGATGGGTCTTATGACATCCAACGATGCAAAAGGCGAACCTATTGCCCCAAAAGGCGATCGTATTTCCAAAGTCATGGCGCGCGCTGGCCTATGCTCGCGGCGCGATGCTGAACGCTGGATTGGTGAGGGCCGTGTTTCCGTCAACGGCAAAAAGCTGGATAGCCCTGCCTTCAACGTCTCCGAAACAGATGTTGTGGTGGTTGATGGCCAGCCACTGCCGGAAATGGAGCGCACCCGCCTGTGGATGTATCATAAGCCCAAAGGGCTGGTGACCTCCAACAAGGATACCGAAGGGCGGCCAACTGTGTTTGGCAGCCTGCCCAAATCCATGCCGCGGGTGATTAGTATTGGCCGTCTCGATATCAACACTGAAGGCCTGTTGCTGCTGACCAATGACGGTTCTTTGGCGCGGCATCTGGAATTGCCAAGCACCGGYTGGCTGCGCCGCTACCGCGTGCGCGCCTATGGCCGTATCGRTCAAGCGACGCTGGATACGCTGGCAGAGGGCATTGCTATTGATGGCATTCTCTACGGTGCCATTGAAGCCAAGCTGGAGCGCGAACAAGGCGCAAATAATTGGATTACCATTGGCCTACGCGAGGGTAAAAACCGCGAGGTCAAACTCGTTCTTGAGCATTTCGGCCTTGTGGTGAACCGACTTATTCGGGTGTCCTACGGTCCGTTCCAACTTAATGAAGTTCCTGAAGGTGAAGCTCAGGAAGTGCGCAGCCGTGTGTTGCGCGATCAGCTGGGCGAAACCCTGGTCAAAGAAATTGGCCTGACATTTAATGGGCCCGATGAGCCTGTTGTGCACACACAGCGCTATGCGGTAGAGCCGGGCAAAAAACTTGGCCGTAAACCGTTCCGCAAACCAAAAAACCGTTCACAAGATGCCAAAACCGATCATCTGGACCGGTTGAGCACACAAAAGCCAGATCGCAAGCAAGACAAAAAGCCGCAAAGCGCAAGGCCGGGTAGAAAACCTATGGGTGATTCTCGTCCAAGCAGCGCTGGCCCTAACCGCAGTGGACCTAACAGATCTGGGCCAAACAGTTCTGGACCTAGTAGATCAGGACCAAGTAGATCAGGACCAAGCAGAAGTGGGCCAAATAAATCAGGATCAGGTAGAACTGGATCAGCCAGAACCGGATCTGGACGAACCGGGGGAGCACCGCGTGCGGATCGTCGCAGGTAATTTCCGGGGCCGCCGTCTGGCGGAGCCGCGCAACAARGAYATCCGCCCCACCAGYGACCGGGCKMGGGAAACCATTTTYAAYGTSCTGCACCATGGCTGCGATGTCGACTTTGAAGGCAAGCGCATTCTGGATTTGTTTGCWGGCACTGGYGCRYTGGGGCTGGAAGCCATGTCCCACGGTGCYKCCTTYGGCCTGTTTGTGGAAAACGCCGCCGAAAGCCGTGCGCTCATTCGCACCAATGTGGAAACGTTTGGCCTAACTGGCACCACCAAAATCTAYCGCCGCGATGCCACCAACCTTGGYGCRTCRGGCACGCTTGGCACGTTTGATGTCGCCTTTATCGATCCGCCCTATAGCAAGCAATTGGGCGAAGCGGCGCTTGGCTCTCTGGCCAGCGGTGGCTGGCTCAATGATGGSGCTGTTTGYCTGCTCGAAGAATGGCGCAGAACAGAGCTGGACATTCCAAAGAATTTTGARGTGCTGGACCGCCGCGAAATGGCCGATACGCARTTGGTRTTCCTGCGCTATTCAGCCTAGCGGCGACCAAACAGCTTTTCGATATCTGTCAGTTTCAACTCGATATAGGTCGGGCGACCGTGGTTGCATTGGCCTGAATTGGGCGTTGCTTCCATATCSCGCAGCAGGGCATTCATTTCYTCRCCGCGCAGCCGYCGCCCGGAGCGCACAGAGCCRTGRCAGGCCATSGTTGCKGCAACATAATCCARCCGCTCCGRCAGGCGCGTGGACTGRTCCARYTCMGCCAGATCATCGGCGATATCCTGCACCAGACCTTTGATGTCGATCTCACCCAGCATGGAAGGCGTTGCCCGCACACAGATTGCGCCGGGGCCGAAGGGTTCCAGCTGCAGGCCCAGCTCGGAAAGCTCTTCAGCGCGCGCTTCAAGACGCGCGACATCCTCTTCGGGCAGCTCGATAATATCCGGGATCAGCAGCATCTGACTGGCGATACTCTTCTTGGCTATGGCCTCTTTGAGCCGCTCATAAACAAGGCGCTCATGGGCGGCGTGCTGATCGACAATGATCAGGCCATCCTCGGTCTGCGAGACGATGTAATTCTCATGGATTTGCGCCCGTGCAGCCCCAAGTGGCAGAGCCATATGCTCCACAGTTGCGCCATTGTCCTGCATGGGGCGAGTGTCCGCAGACATGGGCTGAAACTCTGCAAAACCTGCATTGTCCGGTGCCGCGTAAGCTGCTTGGCCAGATTCGTTGAAACCTGCCCCTTGATTCTGGCCTTCTGGACGATAGGGCGAGCTTTGCCAATCACCGTTGCCGGCACTGTTGCCAGCTGTTGATCCGTAGCCTTGCGGACGCCGCGCCAGTATCGACAAGGCCTCAGAGCCACCCGTGGTGGCCGAGCGGTGACCGCTGGCAGCCATAGCCTCGCGAATGGCACCGACGATCAGGCCGCGTATCAGCCCGGCATCACGAAAGCGCACATCGGCCTTGGCGGGATGCACATTGACATCAACCAGATGCGGATCAATGTCGATATACAGAACTGCAACCGGATGGCGATCCCGCGCCTGAAAATCGGCATAGGCCCCTCGCAATGCGCCCAGCAATTGCCGGTCACGCACAGGGCGACCATTAACGAAGAAAAACTGCGACAATGTGTTGGCCTTGTTGAAGGTCGGCACGGCGGCAAAACCTTTGAGCGTCACGCCCTCGCGCACCGCATCAATCACCACGCAATTATCGCGAAAATCCTTGCCCATCACCTGCGTTGCGCGCGACAAAAACGCGCCCTCGCCATCCGCTGCGCCATAATCGATATTGGTTCGATCAGCGCCGCTCAGTGAAAAGCGGATTTCCGGGTGGGCCAGTGCCAGACGTTTAACAATATCGGTAATCGCTGAGGTTTCTGCCCGGTCGGATTTGAGGAATTTGAGCCGTGCTGGCGTCGTGAAAAACAGATTGCGCACTTCCACCTGCGTGCCAGGGTTTAGTCCGGCAGGCTGAAGCGGCGTTTGCTTGCCGCCATCAATGGAAATTTGCCAACCGCTTTCATCGCCCTGCCTCCGGGTTTTGATCGTCAGCTCCGCCACCGAGCCGATAGAAGGCAGCGCCTCGCCGCGAAAGCCAAGGCTTTTGATGTCGAACAAATCGTCTTCATTGAGCTTGCTGGTGCAATGGCGCTCAACGGCCAATTCCAGCTCATCCGCGCTCATGCCGCAGCCATTATCAGTGATGCGCATCAGGCTTTTGCCGCCCGTGGCGGTGACAATTTCAATGCGGCTGGCACCGGCATCAATAGCGTTTTCCACCAGTTCTTTAACAACGCTGGCGGGGCGTTCAACCACCTCCCCCGCGGCAATGCGGTTGATGGTGCCTTCCGATAATCTGCGGATGGTCATGCAAAAGCTCCGGCTGTGAACACAATCGCGCATGAGGATACCTCAGGCGATTCGAAAACCGTATAATAGCAAGAATATGGACTTTAGGGCTGAACCCTATTTACGAAAACGTTTCCACATGGAGCCAAACAGGGTGCGCGGTGCAGTATCAGTGGCCAAATCTTCTGGCTGAGGCGCATTCGCAGATGGTTTGCGGTACTCAACAGGAGGATCGGTGAGGTACTTACGTGTCGTGCCATCACCGGGGCCCATGGCAGCAAGCTGCTCACGGAATTTACGCTGGGCGTCCAAGCGCTGAGCCGTGTTCATCTCGGTTATGTCAATCGGGCTGACATTGGTGTTCTTCTTAATCGAACCACGCGCCAGACGACCACGGCGGAATTCCTCAGGAATCTCGCCACTGGTGTTCACGGCCTTGTTGACATCAGGATCATTGGGCCATGCGGCCATCTGAGCGATTGAGCTTTTTTCTTCAGGCGATGGCAATTGCGCACTTGGCGGCAAAACCAGTTCGGAGCGTGCCTTATACTCAATCGGGTCTTGCTTTTTCTTGGTGCCTGTCAGATTGCCGGTCAATTCTTCAATCATAGCAATCTGCGGGTTTCTGCCAGTACCATAGGTCGGCGAACCGCAACCAGCCAATGCAAACACAGATGAGGCCAAGCCAAATCCGATAGCGGCCTTCAAAGCACCCTTGATGGAAATAGTAATCGTCAACTCAACACCTGTTTACTGAACCGTWMTTGCTGCAAACCTGCACCATAAAAATAAAGATTTCATGTTGYCTTGCCTGAATAGGCACACGACATGGCGCAATTAAGACGGCTTTTCCTTGCCCGATAKAAACATGTCATACAACAGCAGCAGAAATCCTGCAACGATGGCAATATCGGCAATATTRAAGACATACCAATAAAACCCGTATGCATGCAGSGAYACAAAATCCACCACCGCGCCATAGGCGATACGATCTATGGAATTGCCAAGCCCGCCGCCRATRATCAGYGCTGCGCCCCAAAGAAACCACAGGCTGCCCGCRCGRTTGACCCATATCCACACAACAATGCAGGCAATCAAGCCAAAGGCGACAAGCAACCACCGGCCCCAATCGCTATGCTGCTGAAACAGGCCGTAGCTGATGCCGCGATTCCACACCAATAAAATGTCGACAAAGGGGGCAATTGTCAGCTTGTCGCCCTCAATCAAATTCAGGCTGAACAACACCCACAATTTTGAGAGCTGATCTAGGACCAGTGTGACCAAGGCAATGGCGAGAACGCGCGAGGATCGCGCGCTCCATAACGGCCATTTGGGCCCCTCGTCAAAAGCTTCTGGCTGGTCAGCCATGGTTAGTCGTCCAGCATGCCAGCCGCTGCCAGCTCACGCAGGGCCTGTGCATCACGCGGTGTCACATCGGGATACTCGGCATCCGATCCAACCTCTGGCAATATCTTCCACGAGCGTGCGCATTTTGTGCCCTGCGCCCGTGCAAAAACAACGCTGACATTCGCCACATCATCAATGCGGAACGCGTCATCGGGGCCAGCACCATCTTGCAGCTCGATGTTGCTGGTGATGCAGATATCAGCAAAATTGGTTTGCTCGACAAGAGCGCGCAAAGCCGCATCGCCAATATGCACCAGCGGTGCCGCTTCCAGCGAAGAACCGATAGTTTTTTCGCGGCGCTCAATTTCCAGCGCGCCGGTTACAACACGGCGAACCTGACGGATTTTCTGCCAACGGGCTGCAAGCTCTGCGTCATTCCACGCCTGCGGAATTGTCTCAAACACCTGCATATGCACAGAATGGCCAGATTCGGCTGTTGCCGATGCGGCGTCATTGCCAAAGGCAGCCTCAAGACCATTGCGATACAGCCATGATTCTTCACAGGTGAACGGCATGATAGGTGCCATCCACTTGATGAGAATGGCAAAGATTTTGTCGATAACGGTCAAAGCTGCCTGACGCGTGGCGCTGGAAAGCGGGTCGCAATACAGCGCATCCTTGCGGATATCAAAATAGAACGCCGACAAATCATTGGTCATAAAGCGAAACAATGCCGCGAACACTTTTTTGAAATCATAGGCGGTGTAACCAGCCTGCACGGTCTGATCCAGCTCATGCACGAGATGCAGCATATAGCGCTCCAGCTCTGGCATATCAGCGGTTTTTACCGTGTCCTTGGCCGCATCAAAATGGGTCAGCGCGCCCAGCATCCAGCGTATGGTGTTACGCATTTTGCGGTAGGCTTCGACATTGGTTTTGATGACTTCCTGGCCAAGGCGCTGATCTTCGGAGTAATCCACCGATGCCACCCAAAGGCGCAGAATATCAGCGCCATATTGGCGGATGATTTCTTGCGGCACCACGGTGTTGCCCAAAGATTTGGACATTTTATGGCCGTTCTTATCCATGGTAAAACCGTGGGTCAAAACTGCATTATAAGGCGCACGACCACGGGTGCCGCAGCTTTCCAGCAGCGAAGARTGGAACCAGCCACGATGCTGATCMGACCCTTCMAGATAYAAATCGGCTGGCCATTTCAGCTCTGGGCGATCTTCCAGCACATAGGTGTGGGTTGAACCAGAATCGAACCACACATCCAAAATRTCAGAAACCTGCACCCATTCGCTGGCATCATAATCACTGCCCAGAAAACGCTCCGCAGCRCCATCTTCAAACCAKGCATCRGCRCCYTCATTTTCAAAGGCTTCAAGAATGCGCTGGTTGACGGCTTCATCMAGCARTATCTCGCCATCTTCCTTGGCGAAGATCGCAATCGGYACACCCCATGCACGCTGACGCGAYAACACCCAATCCGGGCGATTCTCGATCATRGCGCGCARGCGCTTTTGSCCRGCAGCAGGATGGAACTCGGTCTCATCAATRGCGCTAAGCGCACGGGAGCGCAGCGTATCRCCCGCTTTRCCGTCAATATCTTCGTCCATRTAGACAAACCATTGCGGCGTGTTRCGRAAGATGATYGGCTTTTTRGAGCGCCAGCTATGCGGGTAATCATGCTTGACCCGGCCACGYGAGAACAACATGCCAGCCTCAATCAARGCCGCRATAACRCGCTTATTGGCRTCRCCCTTTTTGCCCTTATCATCGATAACGCGCGCAGCRCCGCCTTCWGCATCRGGGCCAAAGCCYGGCGCATCARCGGTRTAGTARCCYGCATCATCCACGGTGAAGGGAATGGCGGTGTCGATGCCGTARGAAGCAACTTCYTTGCGCTTGGCAATCCAGTTCTCAAAATCRTCYCGGCCATGRCTTGGCGCGGTATGGACAAAGCCWGTACCGGCTTCTTCGGTCACATGATCGCCCTGCAACATTGGCACCAGGAACTGATAGCCATCAACRCCCATCTCRCGMAGGGGATGATGCAAGATCATGCCYTTTAGATCMGYRGCTTTAACATCGCTCACCCGTTTAAARGTCAGCTTKGCCTTATCGGCGCAGCCYTGKGCCAAACTATCMGCAAAGACGAATTGAGCACCGGCTTGCGGGCCAAAATCATGCTCGGCAGCTTCAACTTCATAAAGGCCGTAGGAAACCGTATCGGAATAGCACACGCAGCGATTGCCCGGCATGGTCCACGGCGTTGTGGTCCAGATCACCACTTTGGCGTTGGCCAGATAATCCGGGCCTTTGACAATCGGGAAGCTCACCCAAACGGTGTCGCTCTCATAGGTATGGTATTCAACCTCGGCTTCAGCCAAGGCAGTACGCTCCACAACCGACCACATGATGGGTTTGGAGCCGCGATACAGCTGGCCAGAGGCGGCGAATTTCATCAATTCGCCTGCGATGCGCGATTCAGCGTGGAACGTCATGGTTTTATAGGGATTGTCGAAATCACCCTGTACGCCAAGACGAATGAATTCCTTGGATTGCTCGCCCACCCAATGTTCGGCAAACTCGCGGCATTCGCGGCGGAACTCGTTGATCGGCACATCATCCTTGTTCTTGCCCTTGGCGCGGTATTGCTCTTCGATTTTCCATTCGATCGGCAGGCCGTGACAATCCCAGCCCGGCACGTAAGGCGCATGAAAGCCCTGCATYTGCCGCGAACGGGAGATGATRTCTTTSAGRATTTTATTRAGCGCRTGRCCGATATGCAGATTGCCATTGGCATAAGGGGGGCCATCRTGCAGCACAAARCGTTCGCGCTCSYTCTCCACACCATCAACGGTGATGTGGGTGGTCGCCARCAATTTTTGCTGCAGGGATACGCGGTCCCAATATTTCAGGATTTCCGGCTCCTTTTTGGGCAAGCCAGCGCGCATGGGATAATCTGTTTTCGGCAAAAACAGAGTTTTGGAATAGTCGCGTGTCGACGCGTCAGAAGTATCAGYCATAAGTGTCTCGTAGAATGTGTGATCRAAAATCAATGCGGCAGGCAATGCCTGCTTTTATGCAGCGAAATAATTTGTCCCGGCTCCCCGCGCGCAAAACTGCCCGCGCCTCAAAGGGAGGCCGGGCCAATAATTCGAAATATGAGCAYTTGTCCAGCAACGGGCATTGATTGGATCACAGGAAAATTRATGTTGCGCRGGTTCTAGCAGCGCAGGTGCCAAGARKAAAGGCTGAATTCAGGAACGCCGTTAAATACAGAAGGGTGAAGCTGAGTTGAGCACGACGCGTGCCGGAAACGCAGGAGCATTGACGGCGCACAAATAGCCGCTCCAGTTATCGGCCCATCGATACCTAACAGGTTCAGATTTAGTGCGCCGACTGCGCCATCCAATACCTGATAATATAAGATCGCGTCAAAAACAGTTACCTCGAACGTTGCGCTGCAATGGTTGAAGGCAACTCCCCTATTCAAATGACTGAGTAATTGCAAATGACTGGGTAATTGCTCGTGCGGCGACTTACCAGCGCAGCCAATTCGGTGAAATTTTAATACGTAAAATTAATACGTAATTTATATCAGCTAGTATTATTGCATAATACAACTTCCTTGTTATTATTAACTATGATTCGTCTCTTTATGTAATGTGAGGTTTTGTGAAACCGGTACTTTTCTCGTTTGCAGCTTTGGGTCTATCTTGTTCGTTTCTTAGTGTCGTCGAGGCGAACAACGGAGAGTATGTTGTCGCGCCAGGTGTGATTATTGGTGCGAAGGCACTGTACCTAACACCTTATTTTGAAAGCGATATTTATGGTGTCGACGATAGCGTCGGCGGCTCAAACGATATGAAAGAGCTAAACTTTGTCTGGGATGGACAAGGCGCTTATCGCGTTTGGGGCGGCTATGAGACCGCTTCAGGGCTTGGCTTCACACTTGGTCATATGGGGTTAAATGCATCATCAGATAATTCCCGTGCAAGGGGCGCTGGCAACCTTAAAGTATTTTTCCAACCTGGTGATGGTAATACGAACATGTTTGTTCTTGATACTCTTCACATTAAAAATAAGTTGAATCTGAATGTCACCGATCTTGATATCTGGCAGAAAATTAATTTGCCAAATATGATGCTGCGCTTTGGCGCGGGTCTTCGGTATGCATCCCTTGATCGCAATATCCTCCTCGCTGAGGCGACCGGTGGTGAATTTCTTAATTTCAATCATAGCTTTAAAGGAATAGGCCCTTCTCTTGGCTATGAGGTTGAAATTCCCGTTGCAAACGGTTTTAGCCTCTATAATTCGGGTCGTGCTGCATTGTTGTTTGGCGAGCATAAATCCAATTATTACGATGAGCCGGCGGCTAATAATTCTGGCTCTAGCCAGAGTAATGCAATGCTGCCTACGCTGGATGGCGAGCTGGGCCTTCAGTGGCGTGGGCACCTTGGTGCCTTATCAGGTGAGTTGACTGTACGCGCAGGTGTAGAGGTGCAAGCATGGATTAATGGCGGCGGCTGGGATTTGTTTGATCAAAATGCCGATGCCACTTTCCCACAACATGCTGGCAGTTTTGGTCTTCARGGCTTTAGCATCAGTGCACAGTACAAATTTGGTACTGGTGATGCAGAACAYACTTTCGMGACRAGCCGCGACGCCGTTCAAATTGTCACACCTGGCATAATTCTAGGTGCAAAAGCATTGTATCTAACGCCCTATTTTGAAWGTGATACTCTTGGTATCGACAAGAATGCAGATGCCGCGGGCAGTATGGAAGTCTTGAGCTTTGACTGGGATGGACAAGGTGCCTACCGTGTTTGGGGTGGTTATGAAACCGCCTCTGGTTTTGGGTTTACACTCGCTCATATGGGTCTCAACGCCTCAACGGATTTCTCACAGGCAGAGGGTACTGGCACTCTTGAGGTTGATTTTGACCCCGGATCTGACGACACGGATGTTAATGTCGATGGYACTCTTAATGTCAAAAACACACTAAATCTAAATGTCAGCGATTTTGAGCTTTGGCAGAAAGTTAAATTGCCAAATATGATGCTGCGCTACAGCGCGGGTCTTCGCTATGCATCGTTTGATCGCAGTTTTCGCGCCACTGAAACAGGCGGAAGTGAATTTGTAAATTTTGATCATAGTTTTGAGGGAATGGGGCCTTCTTTTGGTTATGAGGTTGAAATTCCCGTTGCCAATGGTTTCAGCTTCTATAATTCTGGCCGTGCTGCACTGTTGTTTGGCGAGCATAAATCTAATTACGATGGCGAGCAGCCCAGCGATACTGGCTACAGCCAGAGCAAAGCGATGTTACCCACACTGGATGCGGAACTAGGTCTTCAGTGGCGCGGGCATCTGGGTGCATTATCGGGTGAGCTAACCGTGCGCGCAGGTATTGAGGCGCAAGCGTGGATTAGTGGCGGCGGCTGGGGCATGGCTCAAGATGGCGGCGGTGCTGATTTCCCACAGAATGCTGGCAGTTTCGGACTTCAGGGCCTTAGTATCAGTGCGCAATATAAATTTGGTGCTGGCGATGCAGAACAAACCATTGAAACGGGCCGTGAGGCCGTTCAAATAGTTACGCCGGGCGTCATTGTTGGTGCAAAAGCATTGTATCTAACGCCTTATTTCGAAAGAGATGTTCTTGGTGCTGACGAAGCTACAGGTGGTCCAAGCAACGTGGAAGTCCTGAGCTTTGATTGGGATGGGCAAGGTGCCTACCGCATCTGGGGTGGCTATGAAACAGCGTCCGGTTTCGGTTTCACAATTGGCCATATGGGGCTCAACGCCTCAACAGACTTCTCGCAGGTAGAGGGCGCTGGCCGTAGCCTGCGGGTTCTGTTTGATCCATTTGATGACGATGTGCAAATAGGTAATGTGGATGGCACCCTCAACGTCCAAAACACGCTGAACCTGAAGGTCATTGATCTTGATGTCTGGCAGAAAGTTAAATTCTCCCGCATGATGCTGCGCTATGGCGCGGGCCTTCGCTATGCATCGTTTGATCGCAGTTTCCGGGCCACTGAAACAGGCGGAAGTGAATTTGTGAATTTCGATCATAGCTTTAAAGGGATGGGGCCTTCTCTTGGTTATGAAGTTGAGATCCCCGTTGCAAAGGGCTTCAGTTTCTATAACTCCGGTCGTGCTGCACTGTTGTTTGGCGAGCATAAATCTAATTATCAGGGTGAGAATACAGGTTTCGATGCTGGTTCCAGCCAGAACACTGCAATGTTGCCTACGCTGGATGCAGAGCTGGGCCTTCAGTGGCAGGGGCATCTTGGTGCATTGCCTGGCGAGTTAACAGTGCGCGCAGGTGTTGAGGCGCAAGCTTGGATCAATGGCGGCGGTTGGGATATGTATGCAAATACAGCGGGCGGAGATTTCCCTCAGCGTGCCGGCAGTTTTGGCCTCCACGGCTTTGGCATCAGTGCGCAATATAAATTTAATGGTCCCAGCTAAAAATTGAGCTGTTTGTCAAAGCCTGACTGAGGTGCGAGGTCTTTCAGGTGCTCTGCCGCTTGCTCGCAATCAACTTGCATTTGCACGATCAAGGCATCGATGCTGTCGAATTTGGCTTCGGTGCGCAGGAACTTGTGAAAAGTGATCGTCAGCTCTTCATCATAGAGCTGCGCATCCAGATCAAAGATAAAAGTTTCGAGCAGTGGATTGCCATTATCAAATTGTGGGCGGCGGCCATAGCTGGCGACACCCTTATAAAGTGAGCCATCGGCGCGCCGGGCGGTGACGGCATAAATGCCCTGCGCCAGGCGGCAACCAGGGTGCATATGCATGTTGGCGGTGGGAAAGCCCAGCTCGCGCCCACGCTTTTCGCCGTGGATGACCTTGGCCATGACAAACCAGCGATAGCCCAACAATGTGTTAGCTTGCTCGATATTGGCGTTTTCCAGTTCAGCGCGAATGGCGCTGGAGGAGACTTCTAGCCCGCCCTCCAATTGCACTTCGGGTACAATCGTCACATCAAAGCCGGATGCTTTGCCTGCGTTAATAAGGAAGTCGGGGCTGCCCTGACGATCTTTGCCAAAGTGGAAATCATAACCAACGACGACATGCGCTGCGCCCAGATGACCCAGCAAGACATTGTCGACGAATTGCGCTGCGGTGTTTGAGGCAAACGCGCGTGTAAATTCCCAATTGACGACACCATCCATGCCGCTGGCTTGCAGCAGCTTGGCTTTTTCGCGTGGCGGGCTTAGGCGAAACACGGGGTGATCGGGCCTAAATACCGTGCGCGGATGCGGTTCAAAACACAGCGCATAGACGGGTTGCCCCTCACGCGCTTGTTTTTGAGCCTGTTGCAGCACCACGCGGTGCCCGGCGTGAACGCCATCAAAATTGCCGATAACAACAACCCCGCCGCGCATTTCTCGCGCGATTGGTGCATTTTGATCGACATTCAGGAACTGTGTGTTGGAAAATTCCGCTGACATAGAAGGCTCTGCAAGGTGGATTTTATCGCCCGTAAAAACACCTAGAAAGGTATATCTGGCGCGGCGCACACTGCGCTGCTTGGCCCCGCTTCGTCAAGGCATGATAGGTGCCCAAAACTGGAAAAAGTGACCCCTGATGATTTTACTGATCAGTTTTTAACTATTGATTTAATAACTGCGCCCTATTCTGCGTCATCTGATATTCAGCGTAACAGAAGAGACCTACGATGGCGCTTGACCTTACAATGCCCGTTCTTGTGGTAGATGATTATAAAACCATGGTGCGTATTATTCGCAATTTGTTGAAGCAGCTTGGCTTTAATGACATCGAYGATGCCGCCGATGGCGAAGAAGCTTACCAGAAGATGGAAGGCCGCAAATACGGCCTGGTTATTTCCGATTGGAACATGCAGCCCATGACTGGCTACGATCTGCTCAAGCAGGTTCGCAGCACAGATGGCATGTCCAAAACACCGTTTATTATGGTGACAGCGGAATCCAAAACCGAAAACGTGATYGCGGCCAAAAAAGCCGGCGTGAACAATTATATCGTGAAACCATTCAATGCTCAGACATTGAAGGGCAAGATCGACAGCGTCTTCGGCGAATAGTTTTGTAAAAAGCGATCCACTTAAGCTTACACAAAGTTAAGTGGATCACTTTTGTCGCATGGCATATAAATGGCTGATGACTAACCCTCATGAGCGAGATTTATGACCATCTACAAACGTGCCTTCCATCTGCTTCTGATCACCTTTRGTGTGTTTATTGCCTCGGCTTCTGCTCACGCCATTGATGCAGACTTCAAAATTGCGCCCAACGCCAAGCAAACCGTTTTGGATAATGGTTTGCAGGTTGTTGTCGTTCCAGACCGCCGCGCGCCCGTTGTCACRCATATGTYGTGGTACCGTGTTGGCGCTGCYGATGAGGCCCCCGGCCAATCTGGCGTGGCGCATTTTCTCGAACATTTGATGTTTAAGGGTACAGAGAAATATCCAAACGGATTTYTCTCAAAGCGCGTTGCSGCCATTGGCGGCCAGGAAAACGCSTTCACCTCYTAYGATTAYACYGCCTATTACCAACGYATCGCGCCAGAATTCCTGCGTGAAATGATGGAAATGGAATCGGACCGCATGCGCGGGCTGATCCTGTCAGATGAAGTTGTGCTGCCCGAGCGGGAAGTGATTTTGGAAGAGCGCAGCTCGCGTACCGGCAACAATCCATCGGCCCGCCTTGGCGAGGCKCTCAGCGCCGCGCTTTATACAAACCACCCTTATCGCTACCCGGTTATTGGCTGGGAGCATGAAATTCAGGCGCTCACMAGCAAAGAGGCTTTTGCCTTTTACTACCAGTATTACCGCCCGGAAAAYGCCATTTTGGTYGTATCCGGCGATGTMGATGTTGAAGCCGTTTTTGAACTTGCACGCGAAACMTAYGGTACYATTGCAAGYACYGGCCCCGGACAGCGACGTGTGCGCCCAACCGARCCGCCATCGGAAACCGCCCGCACCATCACGCTGGTTAATGCCCAGGTGACGCAACAATCAGTTCGTC
Organism: Hyphomicrobiales bacterium; assembly: GCA_002746425.1. GTDB lineage: Bacteria > Pseudomonadota > Alphaproteobacteria > Rhizobiales. The sequence goes on from NVXB01000004.1 coordinate 52,078, forward strand.
GCTCTTTTCTRGCCCCGACCATGTCAGATRCGATGTYTGCCAAGCTGGCGAATTCAGGTTCTGGCTCCGACCCCATGGCATTGGAACTTTTGGCAGAAATTTTAGGCGGCGGGCCAACCAGCCGCCTGTACCGCCAAATGGTGCTTAATGGCGGCCCGGCATCTGCCGCGGGCGCGTGGTATAATGGCAATACGCTTGATATCGGCACTTTCAATTTCTATGCCGTGCCTGCGGGCGATCAAGACCTTGATGATTTGATCGAGCAAATTCAGGCCATCGCAGAACAAATCGGCGTTGAAGGCGTGAGCGATGAAGAGYTGAACGCGGCCAGAAACCGCATGYTGGCCGATGCCATTTATGCGCAGGACAGCCAATCGGCTCTGGCGCGCATTATTGGCGCMGGCCTMACYACCGGGCTWGATTTRGACAGCATACAAAACTGGCCTTCACTGGTGGCAAARGTTTCTACYGCTGATGTGCAGCGTGTTGCGCAAAARTAYCTCAACAGCTCAACCGCTGTRACGGGCTATTTGCGCAAACCACCGCCCGCRCCCAAAGACCCTTCCTGATTTTTCCTGAAATCTTACCAGGATTCTTACCAAAATTCTTAAAAGACCACACATTTTGAAAGACATCTCGATGTTACAAAATCCATCTTCATTTCGGGCGCTCCTAACAGGTGCRATTGCCCTGMTTAGTGTTTCWYTRTTGCCCAGCGCCTTGTTTGCCGTTGATATTCAGGTGGTYAAAACCGCCTCTGATCTGGARTTTTGGCTGGTTGAAGATGACACGGTGCCTCTGGTGACGATGAGCTTTTCCTTCAAGGGCGGCTCATTGCTTGATCCKGAGGGCAARGAAGGCCTGGCCGAATTACTGTCCACGACCATTGAYGAGGGCGCTGGCGATATGGARAGCCAAGCCTTTCAGCAGCGCYTGAGCGAGCTTGCCATTCGGATGTCCTTTAGCTCTGGCAAAGAGCGTTTTGAAGGTACATTGCGCAGCCTGTCTTCCAATATTGAAGCGGCCTTTGGCATGCTGGCCATTGCCATCAGCCAGCCCCGCTTTGATGAAGAGCCGGTYAACCGCATGAAAACCCAGTTGATATCTGGCCTGCGCAGCAGAATTAGTGATGCGGGCAACATTGCCTCCAAAGCATGGCGCACCACGGCCTATGCAGCYCAYCCCTATGGGCGGCCCGGCGGCGGCACGCTTGAGACAATGCCAAAGYTACAGCCCGATGACCTTCGCGCCCTCAAGGAAAAAATCTTCACCCGTGACGATCTGAAAATTTCCATCGTTGGTGCCATTGATGCCCAAACGGCCAGTAAATTGATTGATCAGGCGTTTGCCAGCCTGCCCATGGATGGCCCGGATATGAGCGTTGTGCCACCCTCCCCCATTCCCGGCGCAACCGTTTTGGTGCCATTGGATGTGCCCCAAACCATTGTGCGTGTTGGCGGCAACAGCATCAAAATTGATGATCCTGATTTTCTGATCGCCTTCGTCGTCAACCATGTGTTGGGCGGCGGCAGCTTTACCTCGCGTCTTTATGATGAAGTGCGCGAAAAACGCGGTCTGGTTTATTCAATCTACTCCTATCTGTCGGGCTATGAGGAAAGCGGATTTTTCATGGTTGGTGCAGGCACCAGAGGCGCACGCGCCATTGAAGTACAAAAAATTGTGACCGAAGAGCTGGCCCGCATGGCCAAGAATGGCCCAACAGCCACGGAATTGCGTGCGGCCAAGGATTACCTCAAAGGCTCTTATGCCCTGCGGTTTGACAGCTCTGACAAGATTGCACAGCAGCTTGTGGGCTTGCAGGTACGCGGACGCGGCATTGATTACATCAACACCAGAAACGAGCGTGTTGAGGCCGTGACCATTGAAGACGCCAAGCGTGTTGCTGGCAGAATTTGGGCCAATCCATTGCTAACCGTATTGGTTGGCAAGGTGGGCAGCGCGGCAGCTGAAAATTAGACAACCAAGGTTGTCTGCCAGCCTGCTCGGGTCCGTTTGCTTGGGATCAAAACTCTTACCAAAAGGTACGATAGCAGCGAGATAGATAGCGTACTGGAAAGTATGGGCGCATCTGTCGTGGCCGGTTGCGATGCGCCGCCAAACTTTGAGTTTGGCAAACTTGATTCACAAGAAGGGTCAGAGAGGAATCTCTGTTTCGGCAAGGACGGCAGTGCGGATTTTTTACCTTTTTCAACTTGAGCTGATGTCTTACTTGCGACGTGCTTGTCTTTGATGAAACGTGCGATGAGCTGACAAGAACGGCGCTCGTTATTTTCCACTATTGGTAATAGCGTTAAATGGCAGCAACGAACCCAAATTGACAACCACAGGCAGGTCGAGATTGCAGATAACACGTTGAATGACGTAAGATAGTTGGCAGGGGTCGAGTAGGATCACTGATTAGAAGAACGCTCCGAAGAATGTCCTCTGGCACTCATCGGGAACGCAACACAGTTCCAATTTTTATGGAAGCCGCACGATGAGTAAACCGAAAGAGTTCTGGGATAAATCTGCTGACAACTACGACCGAACCGAAGAGCGATTTGAACATATCCATCAAACATCAAGGGAGTGCGCAAAGAGGCACCTTAGGGAAAGCGATGTTGTTTTGGACTATGGGTGCGGAACAGGCACGACAGCCTGTGAACTAGCCAGTCATGTGACAGAAATTCAGGGCATTGATATTGCTGGCAGAATGATTGAGCTTTCAAAGGAAAAAGCAGCCGCAAATGGCATTGGCAACGTCAGCTTTGCGCAGGCTGATATTTTTGACGAAGGATATAGCAAGGGCTCATTTGATGTCATTTTGGCCTTCAACATGCTCCATACAGTGCCCGACCCGCAACGCGTCGTGCGGAGGGTACATGAACTTCTAAAGCCTGAGGGGAGTTTTATTTCCGTAACGCCATGCTTGCGGGAAAAGATGTCTCTTATTGTTAGCGCCCAAATTCAGCTTGTTCGTCTACTGTGTAAGTTTGGAATCATTCCTGTCCCGATACGGCGGCTTCAAAGCTCTGACTTGGATGAGTTGGTAAGTGGCGGTGACTTTCATGCTGTGGAAACACAGGAAATATTTTCTGGAGCATCCAGTTACTTTATYGCAGCCAAGAAGAACGCACATTGAGTTTACTATCAGGCTGAATGCTGCTTCGTCCGCATTGCCGCTATCCGTGAAGGCGTGATGTTACACTATTGGTAATTCTGGCAAATGTCCGCAGTGAGCCCAAAGCTACCAATTTTCCCCCGCGCTGCTAATGTCAGATTTTAGAAACCTAGCGGCGRCGATGCGCCATGTCACTYTCTCCAGAGGAATAGCAAACGATGAATGATAATGTACAAGTGAAGGACATSCAGAGCGATATCAATACATGGGACAGATTGATTGTGGCTGAGACTGAGANTTTTGAGAGACGATTGAATTCAAAGAAAGTAACGTCAGATCCGGCAATAATCCGCCAGCTGGATGAGCTCATAACAGAGTCTGATAAGGCCTTGTGCCGTCTGGGCAAACAAAAACGMCTTGCCGAAACACGCCTTCTTCGCGCTGAGAACGGCTACCCTAAGTAAGCAGCGGATTACGGCCTATCTGTGTGAAAGCGGTCATTGGGACACACACAGCGAAAGTTCGCTTTGTCCGCTTAGCCGCCATTAGGTGGGGAGCAATTTCCCACTATGGGTAATAATGGAAAATGATGACACTCTCATAATTGGATACTGTTTAAGTCTCACGAATGTGGCTGGGCAGTGACTTTCTATTTCTCCTGTAAAGTAGAAACTCTTTGGCAAACGGATGGCTAGCTGTGGTGTGTTTATCCAATAAAAATAACGATGGGTGATTTGCAAATTTGAGTGTCAAATTTTCATTTTGGTAGAATGTCGATCAACCTTTTAGGGCCATCAGTCCAGGTGACATCATCATCAAACAATTCAAATTGCGATACACGCTAGAGGTCTTAAGAGGGCTGGCATCCGGCCCATTCAGTCAGCTTATTGGTCCCTACCCCAGATCACTTTGCCTAAACCGGTTCATTCAAACCAGCAATATGGCCAACAATGCGCGGTCTTCACCCAGCTGACTTAAGACGCTCTGCGCTTGCGGGGTGCCTTTTGGCGTTGCAATTCTTCGATGGTGCCAAAGGCTGCGCCCATGCCCAATGGCGGATTAAGCTCCAGAGAATCAAGCACACTGGCCTCGCCATCAAGCCCGCTAATGATCAGCTCCATGCCATAGCGCCCAACAAGATTGGCAAAATCTGTGGGGTGCAGATCAATCTGCAACCGCTCACCGCGCTCAAGGGCGGCGGTTGCCGCCACCAAAGGCGCGCCATCCATGCGCACATAACGAAACCCAAGTTCACTCAACATGGCGTAATCTGCCGATAGACCCATGGAGAAATTCTTTGCCAATGTGTAGCGATAGCCCCAGCGGGAATAGCGTTTCAGGCGGGCACGCAGCGCCGTGGTCTCTGCATCTTTAGGTGTTGATACCAATTGCGCGGTAACCGAAGTATCGGGAAATTCCAGAATGATTTTGGACGCAATATCGCGGTGTGCCTCAAGGGTTTCCTCAAATGCTTCGGAAAAAGGATTGGGCAGCAGGCTCTCGACACTAAGCGGGCATATCATGTTAATCTTGTCTTGCGGGCTAGAACTTACGGTTCTGGCGGCTTGCGAGAGAACCAGTAAATCCACGCAAGGCATCAAGCCGTTTTCAGAGGCCAGCTTGCTAAGCTCATAAGGGTCATCTTCGCCCGGAACGATAATCTGTGCCGTAGCATACCGCGCTTTTGCAGTGCGGCTTGGCAGCTGCACAACAGATTGATAGCTAATCTCAATCGAATTGGCATTAATGGCACGGCGCAGCGCCCTTATCCGCTCGGCATCATCAATAATCGGTTCTGGCTCGACCTCTTCTGGCACCCCCAGCTCATCATCAAATATATGTTCAGATGGTTCCACCAGCGCCTTTGGCTTAACAACAGTGCTCTGGCTTGGCAGCATGTCCAGCAARCGGCCATGGTTTTGCAGGCGCATATCCACATCGCCAATCGCATCCACCATGTCTTTAATAAGTGCGCTAACYTCAGAAATRTCRGCTCTTGCCTGAAAATCATGGSTGCGTTTGCGGTCATCAACCAGCTTATCGATGCGCTCTTCGGACACATCCAGGCGGCGGTTCCATTTGTCATTGGCAATGTGCCAGTCATCGACCATCGCCAAAACATCGGCCATATCATCTTCAAGCTTGGCGTAATTGCGCCGCTGCACGGCATAGCCCTGCGTGAGCGCAAAGACCAATAAAAGRCCCATGCCCACCAAAATGCTGGCCGCCGCAGGCAGGTCAAACATAACGCGCGCGCCAACAGCGATCGCAACTGCCGTTGCGATCATGAAGCAGAAAATCAGGGCTGCAATGATTCGGTTCATGCCACGACAATAATTACATGGATATTTTTGCCAAGYCGCGTGTTGCTAAATTCCCGTATTTCAACATGAAATTGAAGAATCTCAGTTATTTTGCGCTCGGCAACCCTTTGTTTACCCTGTTGGCAGAAAAAAGGCAGGTAAGTTTTTACCGCTGCCAAGGCAATTTGCAACGATTTGCAAGAATTTGCCCTGTGCAGCCAGTGCGTGATCTGGATTGAGTATATGGATCGAAGTGAGTTGGGTGAGGCATCTGCCGATTGGCCTGTGGTTAAAGCCACGCGCGATATACGCGTTTTGCTAATTGAGCGCGATCATGAAGCGGGGCTTTCCATTGCCGGGTTTCTTGAACCTGCGGCCGAACATTCGCCTGGATTGGCAGTTCGCCATCGATTTCTTGTCATTGCCAAGCCAACGCTGGATGACGTGTTGCAGGATGGCGCTTTGCCAACGCCAGAACTCATACTGGCCGATTTGAACAGTATTGAAGGCACACTCGGTGTTGAGCGCCTTAAACAAAAATATCCGCAAGCAAAGCTTATCACGCTTTCCGGCCAGGGCTCGCTGACGCTGGCGATTGAATCCATGCATGCCGGGGCGTGGGATTTTTTGACCAAGCCAATTCAAAAGCAATCCTTGCTCACCAGACTTGCAGAAATTACCCGCACCCTGCCCGCGCAGGAACAGGCAATGCCTACTAAAACGCATCAATCCGCTGCGCCGCGCGCCAAAAGCGCCCTCGCCTTTGAAGGTTTTTGCGGCACGTCCGATGCGATGGTGGAGTTTTATCGCCAGATACAGCGCATCGCGCCGTCCCAAGCACCGGTGTTTATTCATGGGGCCAGCGGCTCGGGTAAAGATTTATGTGCGCAGGCCCTGCATAAGCGCTCCAAACGCGCAGAAAAGCCCTTTTTGGCGCTGAATTGCCGTTCAATACCGCATTATTTGCTGGAAAATGAGCTGTTTGGTCGCTCTAACGCTACGCTTTCGGATAATGCTGACGAAGATCGCGTTAAGGCCAAAGATCAAATTGGACTGGCCGAATTGGCCGATGGCGGCACGTTGTTTCTGGATGAGATTACCGAGTTGGATTTAGCCACGCAGGCAAAACTGCTCAGCTTTTTGCAAACCGGCACCATTCGCCGCGCGGGCGATATCATGGCCCGCGCCATTGATGTGCGCATTATCTGCGCCACCAGCCACAATATTCGCCACGCCATCTCGCAGGGGCGTTTTCGCGAGGATCTATTTTATCGCCTGCATGTGCTGCCGGTAAATGTGCCTTCGCTGCGCGACCGGCTGGAAGATGTCAAAAGCCTGGCCAATTATTTTCTCGATCAATTTAGCCGTGAAGAAAGCCGTCAATTCACCCGGCTGTCAGACACGGCTTATGAGTGCCTGCAATCTTATTCCTGGCCCGGAAATGTACGCGAGCTGCAAAATGCCATCCGCCATGCGGTGGTGATGAATGAAGGCATGGTCGTCGAGCACACCATGCTGCCTTCTGAAATTGCCACATTGGTCAGCCCTGTTGACCCAATTTGGCTGATCAATAGAGCAAATGAGGGTCATTTATCCTCAACGACACACTCGAGAGATGAAGGGTTCACAACCTGCCTTCCGTTCTGGAAACAGGAGCAGGCCATCATCGAAACGGCGCTGCTGCGCCACGACGGTAACATCTCCCGCGCCGCCGCCGCATTGGAAATCAGCCCCTCAACAATCTACCGCAAACGCCAGTCCTGGATGGGCCGCATGGGCGGCGATTTAGCGGCGGAATAAGGCATTATTTATAACGTGCATCATCAGGTTTTCGTATTGACTTTTGTCTATGGCGATCTGTAACTAGTGGATATATTTTAGCCAAAAGGCCTTAATTTCCGCCAATGCCTACTCATACAAATTTCCAAATCCGCCTTGCAAATGACACTGACGGACTGCATTTATCCCCTCTCATCGCAGATGTTTTCAAGGACTATGAAAACTGCCTGTATGACGAGGCTGAGTTTCCTGAGCACAAGGCCATAGCCAGCCATTATCACAAGGCTGATGGCGARGTCTGGATTGCRGAAKCMACCGATAGCAAAGAGATATTGGGCTGTTTTGCCATCAYCGCCCACCGCGAYSYYGGCRTKGGMGAGCTRCACAARGTCTACSTAAAAWSCRCMGCCAGAGGCTCAGGAATGGCTCAAACCCTATATAATGCGGGCTTGAAGTGGAACCGGGATCAGGGTTTAACCCAACTGCGACTGTGGACAGATACACGCTTTGCCAGCGGCCACCGCTTYTATGAAAAGCTCGGYTTTRYCCGYGTGCCKGTTACGCGWTTTTTGGCMGATRTCAGCGATTCCTGGGAGTATTTATACGTSAAYGAYGCCCCRCATCCCGTGTAGAATTATGCTATGAAATCAAACCGTTACGCTCCTTTTATCGCCATGRCARTCGCRCTGTTTTGCCTGTCTGTCATGGATGCGCTGATCAAATATGTCTCCAGYGAGCACCAGACATGGCAAATAGTGGTGCTGCGCTATGGCATGGGRTTYATTATCAGCGCCMTTYTRTTCAGCTGGMACATYTTYAGCAAGCCCGGCGCGTTTGCTGCGAGCAACCTTCTAACGCGCACGGTTCTGACAGCCAGCATGGTRCGCTCTGTCTTCGTTTTGATAACRGCAACCTCGTTCTTTTATGCCGTTTCACAACTGCCTTTGGCRCAGGTGATAACCATCACTTTTACCGCCCCTCTTTTCATTGTCGGGTTCTCCTATGTGTTGYTGAAWGAGCCRGTATCRCGCGTCGCAYTAATRGCTATTTTRCTGGGTTTTTGCGGTGTTTTGATCATATTTCARGAYACGCTCTCCGCACCTGAAACCACCGCAATTCTGCCGCTAGTTGCCGCCATTTCTGCAAGCGTATTTTATGCTCTATCAATCGTGTTGGCGCGCAAACACAGCGCCCATTCTTCACCRCTGGAGATGGTRCTGTTGCAAACCCTTTTCGCCTTAATYCTGGCGCTTCCATTCGGCTTGYTTTCGCATCCAGTAACCAGYTGGGTSACGCCATCACCAGGTTTCTGGCTGCTGTTTRTCGCCATYGGRTTTTTGGGCRCTTGCGGCCATTTATTGATCATCTGGGCCTTGCGTAGAGAAACCGCYTCCAAGCTGGGCACTCTTGAATATACCACCCTAATYTGGGCCATCCTGTTTGGTTTCATCCTCTTCAACGACTGGCCCACACTACACACTCTYSYAGGCGCCACCCTCGTCATCTGTGGATGTATCGTTGTTACACGCGGAGAAAAAGGCTCTAATTCAACAGGTTAGAGAATATTTTCGAAAACATCAGCGCATCCATTTGTAAATATTGTCTTCATCACAATACTCACTATTTTTGACCCAAATGCCAACAAACGGTTGACATATCGGCTGTAAATCCCTATCTCCGGCCAGTTCGTTAGCACACTCACCTTGGGAGTGCTAATTCACTTCAAATCAACTGTTCGCATCGCAAAGCAGATGCTAACTAAAGAGGAAATGTCGACGATGAAATTCCGTCCTCTCCATGACCGTGTGGTTGTCCGTCGGGTAGAATCCGAAGAAAAAACAGCCGGTGGCATTATTATTCCAGATACAGCTCAAGAAAAACCTCAAGAAGGTGAAATTGTTGCTGTAGGTGCAGGCGCACGTGACGAAAGCGGCAAAGTTCAGGCGCTTGATGTTAAAGCTGGCGACCGTGTTCTGTTCGGCAAATGGTCCGGCACCGAGATTAAAATCGACGGTGAAGACCTGCTGATCATGAAAGAGTCCGATGTCATGGGTATTGTTGGATAACCAACACCCACTTCGAATTCTTACTATCCCAATTTAATTCATAGAAGGATCTCAGGATCATGGCTGCTAAAGAAGTAAAATTCGGCAGTGACGCACGCGAGAAAATGCTGCGTGGCGTCGATGTGCTGGCAAATGCTGTTAAAGTGACCCTCGGCCCTAAAGGCCGTAACGTTGTACTCGACAAGTCCTTTGGCGCACCGCGTATCACTAAAGATGGTGTTTCCGTTGCCAAAGAAATCGAACTTGAAGACAAGTTTGAAAACATGGGCGCACAGATGGTGCGTGAAGTTGCTTCCAAAACCAACGACACTGCTGGTGATGGCACAACAACTGCAACTGTTCTGGCTCAGGCTATTGTTAGAGAAGGCGCAAAAGCTGTTGCCGCTGGCATGAACCCAATGGACCTCAAGCGCGGCATTGATATYGCCGTTAYTGAAGCCATCAAACACCTGGAAGCYAATTCCAAAACCATTTCAACTTCTGAAGAAGTTGCTCAGGTTGGTACGATCTCTGCAAATGGTGATACCATTGTTGGCGAGAAAATTGCTGAAGCAATGCAGACTGTTGGCAATGAAGGCGTTATCACAGTTGAAGAATCCAAAGCTTTGGAATTCGAACTGGAAACCGTTGAAGGCATGCAGTTTGACCGYGGTTACCTGTCACCWTATTTCGTGACKAACCCAGACAAAATGCTGACAGATCTTGAAGATCCGTTYATTCTKCTGCAYGAGAAAAAACTTTCCAATCTTCAGGCAATGCTGCCAATCTTGGAAAAAGTTGTTCAGTCTTCCCGTCCGCTGCTGATCATTGCAGAAGACGTTGAAGGCGAAGCACTAGCAACTCTGGTTGTTAACAAGCTACGCGGTGGCCTTAAAGTGGCTGCAGTTAAAGCTCCTGGCTTTGGCGATCGTCGTAAAGCCATGTTGGAAGATATCGCCATCCTCACCGGTGGTCAGGTTATCTCCGAAGATCTTGGCATCAAGCTTGAAAACATTGACATGGACATGCTCGGCACAGCCAAGCGCGTTTCTATCTCCAAAGAAAACACCACTATTGTTGATGGTGCTGGCGAGAAAGACGACATTGAAGGTCGCGTGACTCAGATTAAAGCTCAGATCGAAGACACAACTTCTGACTACGACCGCGAGAAGCTGCAAGAACGTCTTGCTAAGCTCGCTGGTGGTGTTGCTGTTATCCGTGTTGGCGGTGCAACCGAAGTTGAAGTTAAAGAACGCAAAGATCGCGTTGACGATGCTCTGAACGCAACCCGCGCTGCGGTTGAAGAAGGTATCGTTGCTGGTGGTGGTACTGCATTGCTGCGTACAACAGATGCACTCTCCAAATTGACATCTGACAACCCGGATATCATGGCTGGCATTAAGATTATTCTTCGTGCTGTTCAGGCTCCACTTCGTCAGATCGTTGAAAACGCTGGTGTTGAAGGTTCTGTTGTCGTCAACAAAATTCTGGAAAGCAACGATGGAAATCTTGGCTTTGACGCTCAGAATGAAGAGTATGTTGACCTGATCGCCGCAGGCATCATTGATCCAACTAAAGTGGTTCGTACAGCCCTGCAGGATGCAGCATCTATTGCTGGTCTGCTGGTAACGACAGAAGCTATGGTTGCTGATGCGCCGTCTAAAGACAGCGGTGCTCCTGCTGGCATGCCTGGCGGCATGGGCGGTATGGGTGGCATGGACTTCTAAGTCCAACACTCTCGCACTAGACTTTTTAAAGGGCGGCCTCCGGGTCGCCCTTTTTCGTTGGTCTTGTTATTAAGCCCGCGCGAAATGCCGCAAGGGATCTTGGTTTACCCAAGAGCCTATTATCGCTAAAATTGGCGAACCCTCAAAGAAAAGGCGATAGATATGGTAGAGTTTGACCACATTAACATTCATGCTGATAACCCGGAACTCGTCGCTGAATTCCTGATCAATGTGCTTGGCGTGAAACTTGGCCCTATTCCCGATGGTTTTGCCGTAACCTGGCTCTACGCTGGCGATCAGGCAATCATCCATATCCGCCATCGTACTGCCGAAGATATTGCCGCCTCGCAAGGTATAGATCGTGGACGAGGATGGATTGACCATGTTGCCTTTGGCCCATTTGATTTTGACGATACAGTTGCGAAGCTAGATGCGCTCAAACTCAGCTATAAAACCTCTGGCATTGCCAGCCTTGGGTTGCGGCAAATATTTGTTGAAGGGCCAGAAGGCATCAAGCTTGAGCTGAAATGCCCAAACGCGGTCTGATGATTAGCGGACCTGCCCCATCGACAGCCCACGAGCCAGATGGTTTCTAACGAAAATAACCAGAATGATACCGGGAATAAGTGTCAGCACACTTGCTGCCGATAGCAATGCAATGTTGGCAGACAACACACTTCCAGCCCGGCTCATAATGGCACTAATGGGCTTGGCATGAACCGTCGTCAGGGCATTGGCGAGCAACATCTCTATCCATGAGAACATGAAACAGAAAAAAGCTGTTGCGGCAATTCCGGGTGCAATTTGCGGCAACAAAATGCGTGTGAAGAAACCTATCACGCCATAGCCATCGGCCTTCGCGTTTTCATCCATTTCGCGGGGAACCGACGACATGAACCCTTCCAGGATCCAGATTGCAATTGGTACGTTGAAAAAACAATGTGCAATGGCCACTGCAATATGAGTGTCGATGAGCTGAAATTCAGAGAATATCTGAACAAACGGCACCAGAAGGATCGGTGGTGCCATCATGCGGAATGCCAAAAACCAGAAGAATAATGTTCGGCTACCAAAAAAGCGATAGCGCGAAAACGCATAGGCCGCAGGTATGGCAACGGCAATCGAAATGACAACGTTCATCGAGACATAAATGGCGGCATTTACGTACCCCATATACCAGCTGGGATCGCTCAAAATGGCTTTGTAATTTGCCAATGTTGGGTTGTGGGGAAACAAGGTGAGCCCGCCCCCTATCTCCGCATTGGTCTTGAAACTCATGATGAGCAGCCAATAAATAGGTACCATCAGCAGAGCGACATAGATGGCAGGTGCAGGAGAAAGCTTTCGAAGAGAAGACAATTTCATGCTCGCGCCCTTTCCACAGTTCCGGGTTTAGAACGCGGGACGATAAGCGAGAAAAACACCCATGACACGCACAGTACAATCAGGAAATAAATGACAGACATCGCGCCGCCCTCACCAAGGTCAAACTGGATGGTCGCTGTTTGTATCAGCTCATGAGACAGGAATGTCGTGGATACGCCCGGTCCGCCGCGTGTCACAACATAGGCTTCGGTGTAGAGCATGAAACTATCGATAAAACGCAGCAAACCAGCAATGAGCAACACAAGGCGCAGCTTCGGCAATTGCACATAGCGAAACACAGCCCACCCGCTGGCACCATCAATTTGCGCCGCCTGATAATAATCATGAGGGATGGCGCGCAGCCCGGCAAAACACAAAAGAACAACAAGGCTGGTCCAGTGCCAAGTGTCCATCATGGCAAGTGTCAACCAGGTCACGAGCGTGCTGTTCATGTCATAGTCAAAACCCAGCCAGGCGGCACCAGCTCCCAGCAACCCTGCTTGAGGTAACACCAACACCTTCCAGACATAGCCAACCACCATGGACGGCGTAAGCAGGGGTATGGCCATCAGGACGATATAAATGCTCGATAGCGCGCCCTTTGCGGGCAGACGCAGAGCGATATAGATGCCAAGAGGGATTTCAATTGCCAGAACAAGCAAGGAGAAACCAAGGCTGCGTAAAAGGGCCAAGAAGAAATCGGGCGATGTTAAAACCTGTTTGAACCACATTGGCCCAACCCAGAAAAAGACATTGCCTCCAAACGTGTCGTGCACAGAATAGAAAGCCACGATTGCCATGGGTATGGCACCGCATATCGCCATAACGATCAGTGCGGGTGCCAAAAATCCATAAGCGAGATTATTATAGGGTTTGTCTTGCACAGGGAGGTCGCTTCCTTGAGATGAGACCCGGATACAAATTCATTCGTGAGAATATAGTGGTGATCTGATGGCGCCAAATGTCAACCTGTGACCATCAGACAATTCACTGTTTTCGCCCCTTAGCCATCAACCCTTCACGTAACTGCGCCAATCATGATCTTCTTTGAAACCCAAAACCTCGCGAATTTTGCGGTTTGAAAACAACGCTTCATTCTCACCTAATTCGCGGGTCAGAGGCACATTGGGGAAGAAGCGTTCAAGCAATTCCTTGTTGGGAACATTGGCACCATTGGTATCGTTACCAGCATTAAACACCTGATATCCAAGACCATCTTTGGCAATGCACAAATCCACAATTTGTCCAAGATCACGCGCATCAATATAGCAGAACGCATTGCGGCGGCGGAGTGATAGATCGTTGAAATAGGTTGGGAAATTTTGGGCATACTCATGCGGCTCAACAACATTACCAATGCGCAGAGCATAGATGTCAAAGCCAGAGCGACGCTGAAAACTGCGAGCCGTTTTCTCGTTGATGACCTTTGACAGGCCATAGCTGTCCATAGGATCAACGTCATAATCCTCTTCCAACGGMAGWGAATTKGGRTCKGTTTTGCCATCTGARAAGCARATGCCRTAMGTCGTTTCTGAGGAMGCRATGATGATYTTTTTAATGCCAAGTTTRACCGCMGCATCRATCACATTATAGGTGCCAATCGTATTRACCCGAAACGTTTCATTGTCCGGGTTGAGCAGAATGCGCGGCACGGCTGCAAAATGCACGACCGCATCAAATTGCGGCACGCCRTTACCCGGCTCCAGCTCATCAAARTCTGCATAACTGGTCATSACATCATACATCTGGCCGCTATCCGTAATATCGGCAATGCGGTTGGAMACACCRGGATGATCAAGCGGCACAAGATCTACGTTCAATACCCGATGCCCCTTATCCAGAAGATATGGCACGACATATTTTCCAGCCTTACCGGAACCACCCGTAAATAAAATCCGTTTCGACATGACACNAACTCCTATGTTCTATTTAGGCCTTGAAGGATGATAGCCCAATTATGTATYCCTACATGACCCATTTAATGGATCAGGCAAGRCACCATCGCCTCTGATGATGGCATTCATTCAACATTCACCCATGGAGCAGGTTTGTGACATTTAAAATTGTGGATGCTTGCTTGGGCGATGCAGCAGCATTGGCAGATTTACGCGCGGCTGCCATGCAGGAGAGCCTTGAAGCCATTGGACGGTTTGACCCGCAAACAGCAMGGTCCAGATTTACAAACACATATAAGCCYTCSCATACCAARAAAGTATTTTTGAACCGCCGACTTGTCGGGTTTTTCACCTGCTGGGATGAAGCTGAYCACGTTTGGCTYAAYCACTTTTATATTCACCCAAGGCACCAGGGTRGCGGCCTTGGCTCWMRRGTRCTGGCACTCATAATAGAWGATGCSCGGKCAAAAAAMCTGCCACTGCGCCTCATTGCTTTGAAGCAAAGTCGTTCCAATGAWTTTTATCAAMARAATGGATTTGTAAAAYTCAAAGAAGAYGAATGGGATAATTTTTACGAATTACCCGTTTGAAATCAACGCTCAAATGCTGCCGCATACTCACTGACTAGTGGACGTGCACAGTTGAGTGACCTATCTCACACATCAAAGATTGATATTGGTTGCTTCTTTTRGCAACCGGCAACGAATGAGGAAGATATGCAGAAAAGACAAATGGGACCAAACGGGCCACAAGTTTCAGCGTTTGGCTATGGYGCCATGTCGTTCTCCAATTTTTACGGCRAAACGACAGAGGCTATTGCKCACWCAGTTCTGGATGCATGCCTCGAACTTGGCGTWGAYCACCTCGACACYTCAAATATTTATGGCATGGGCGTTTCGGAAAAAGCYATTGGCAGCTATYTGGCCAAAAARGGTCAAAAGGATTTGTTTTTYATTGCCACCAAGGCTGGCATTACAAAAGACCCGGAAACTGGCGCACGCTTTTTTCTAAACAGCAAAGAGCATTTGGAAAGTGAACTGGACAGTAGCCTGAAACGGCTTGGCGTGGATGTGATTGATCTATTTTATATTCATCGCCGGGAAGCCAGCCGCCCCATTGAGGAAGTTACAGAAACGTTGAAGGGATTTATCACAGCCGGTAAAATCAAATCCTTTGGCTTTTCAGAAATTGCGCCATCTTCCTTGCGCAGGGCTGCGGCCATTCATCCTGTTGCTGCTGTACAATCTGAATACTCACTGTCTACACGTGCGCCGGAATTAGGCCTTGTGCAAACTTGCGCTGAGTTGGGCACGACCCTTGTTGCGTTCTCCCCTGTTGGCCGAGGTCTACTCACCGACAGACCACAATCACCTGAACGGCTGGCCTCCTCTCCATTCTTAAGTACGAACCCGCGTTTTACGGGTATGAATTTGGAAGCCAATGTAAAATACATGGCAGCATTTCAGGCATTGGCGAAAGACTTGGGTACCAGTGCCGCAGCACTCAGCATTGCATGGCTGCTGAGCCGTAATGACAACGTTATTCCCATTCCTGGCACGGCTTCAATCCCACATTTAAAAGAGCTTGTAGCGGGCACCGAGCTGTCCTTATCGGAATCTGATCTTGCACAAATTGAGAAAGTGCTGCCGGTTGGATGGGCYTACGGCGATCGTTATGGTGATGCAAATGTCGCRGGACCAGAACGCTATTGCTGATACAATTTTCTWCATAATTTAAAAAAAATGATTTTTGGCCAAGGAATTGCCGCGCTCATGCGTCCTATGGTCAAAGATGTTTATGAAAACCGATGACAACCAACTGGCRGCGCAAGCTGCGATGGGTAATGCAGAGGCGTTCCGGCACTTGCTGGAGCGGCACTATGATACTGTCTATCGCATAGCCTATCGGTTTTCGGCCAGTCGCGAAGAYGCGGAGGATTTGGCCCAGGACGTATGTACGTCGCTGGCACAGAAAATCCGCAGYTTTCGCGGGGACGCCCGCTTTACGACATGGCTCTAYCGTGTGGTGATGAACGCMGCACGCGACCGTGGACGCAAGCAAGCCACCGCAAGCCGCCTGACGCAAGCCTATGGCGAAGCCGCGATACTTGAGCGTGATGMGCAAGCCGCGACCAAGCAAGATACCGACTGGCTCTATGAAACACTGGAAGAAGTGGGAGCMRATTTGAAAGAAACCGCCATTTTGGTGCTGGCCGAAGGGTTCAGCCATGGCGAGGCTGCGCAGATATTGCAGATAAAAGAATCCACCGTGTCCTGGCGCATGCATGAGCTGCGCAAAATACTAAAACAGCTGGTAAGCACATGAGTGATGATCTGAACAAAATTGAAGAGCTTTTCCGAGCRCAAGAGCCRATCCAACCTCGTGATGAAGCCCGCAAAGCCGCCATTTCTTTGGCCATGCAGAGCTTTGAAGAAGAAAATCAAACAATTTCCCAAGGAAATACCGCTGACGTGCGTCCTATTGAGCGAAACACCAAAAATACTCGCTCATTTAATTGGAGACGCCTTATGAAAACCTTTGAACCAAAATTCGCTTCCCTTGCWGTTGGCGGCGCAAGCATGGCTGTGTTGGGCATTGCCCTTGTCAGCACCAACCTTATTCAAGGTGATACCGTTGGCGGCACGTTGGCAAGGTTGAAAARCGCACTTCCGCCGATGACGGAAACAGAWACTGCCRMTGAAGCRCCACAAGTCGCATTCAATGCRCCGCAASCAGARCCTGCMRTGCGKCCRRTGGCAAGYCCKGCRCTTGTKGTTGCRCCAACGCGCATGGCAAAGACAAAACTCAACGATACTCTTAGCACTGGCKTTTTGAGCGGWGATCAAAGGCTGCGCACACTAACTCAAAGTGGCAATGGCGCCGCTTCAATGGGCATTTCTGCTGCCGATGAAATCGCGCCGCCAAAACCAATCTATCAGGATCAGGGCCTCGATCAATTTTCGGATATCGTGCCAAACTCGGTGAAGAAAACCAGCGAAGAGCCGGTTTCCACATTCTCTGCGGATGTCGACACAGCCTCATACTCCTTTATCCGCGCAACGCTGAATCGCGGTAACTTGCCGCAAATGGATGCAGTGCGTATTGAAGAGCTGATCAATTACTTCAATTTCAATTATCAGGTTCCAACGGAACGCACTCAGCCATTTGCTGCCAACATCACAATCATGCCCTCACCATGGAATGTGAACAACAAACTGCTGCGTATTGGCATCAAGGGCTATGAATTGCCACGTGTGGAAGCGCCCAGCGCTAATCTGGTATTCCTGATTGATACATCTGGCTCGATGGAAGCTCCAGATAAGCTGCCACTGCTACGCAATTCGTTTAAATTGCTGCTTGAAACTCTAAAGCCTGATGACGTTATTTCCATTGTTACCTATGCTGGCAGTGCTGGTGTTGTGCTGCAACCAACCAAGGCCTCCAACAAAGCCCAAATTCTGGCTGCTCTGGAAAACTTGAGCGCGGGTGGCGGTACTGCTGGTGGTGAAGGTATCCGCAAGGCCTATCAGTTGGCTGAAAGCCAGATGATTGAGGGTGGCGTAAACCGGGTAATACTGGCCACCGATGGTGACTTCAATGTTGGCATTTCTGATGATCAGGAATTGAAGAGCTTTGTGGAACGCAAGCGTGATAGCGGTGTAACCCTGTCGATACTTGGCTTTGGCCATGGCAACTACAATGACGAGCTGATGCAGACCTTAGCCCAGAATGGCAATGGTAACGCAGCCTATATCGACAACCTCAATGAGGCACGTAAAGTGCTGGTTGAGCAGGCTAGCTCTACCCTGTTTACGATTGCCAAGGATGTTAAATTCCAGCTTGAGTTCAATGCCGGAATGGTTGGTGAATATCGCCTGATTGGCTATGAAACTCGTGTTCTTAACCGTGAAGATTTTAACAATGACAAGGTTGATGCTGGTGATATTGGTGCGGGCCATACCGTAACCGCCATATATGAGTTCACCCCGACAGGCGCAGAAGGCCTGATGGATGAGCTGCGCTACAGCTCTAATGAAAGCGCCTCTCAGCCAGTTGAAGTCAATGAATATGGGTTCCTGAAAATCCGCTACAAAAAACCCGATAGCGATAAAAGCGAACTGATTACAGCGCCCATTACACTTGATGCGGCAGTGGATGACATTGCTGACGCACCCGATAGCGCCCGCTTTGCCGCTGCCGTTGCCGGATTTGGCCAATTGCTGCGCGGAGGCAAATATACTGGCGACTACAGCTATGATGATGTGATTGCGCTGGCTCAATCTGCCAAGGGTGAAGATCAGTTTGGCTATCGAGCAGAGTTTATCTCTCTGGTCCGATTGGCAAAATCTGCGACCGCTCTGGAACAGCTCAAGAAATAAGCTGTCCAGCTTTCATAAATGCCCTCCAAGCGAAGTGGTGTGCCGATTGACTTTATTGCATCGATTGGCACGCCGCGCTTTCCGGCCCTATGCGTCCATATTTATGACAGACCGCCTGCCCCGTATTTCAGGATTACGGGCACGATAATTTCTTCTTCATCAACTAAATGACGATCAAGGAACTTATTGAGTTCAACCAATCGAGGTTCCATAGCGCCAATCTTATTTCGAGCGTTCTTCTTGCCCGCAATTAATTGCAACATTGCATTGGCGTCTTTGGTGAAGCGATCAAGATTGTGATCAAGCACATGATGGTCCTTGTCGAGAATCTCGAAGCCGCGCTCAAGGCGGGGATCATATGTCTTCAGGATGGGGAAATAATGATGATCTTCTATGTTGTGATGGCCGTGTAGCTCTCCCACAAACATGCCGCCATAGCGCGTAAACCGAGCTGCGTAACGCTCCTGTTCCATTTTCTTATCAAGAACGGCCTGTGTATCATTGACCATGGAATCCAATAGCTGGCGGAACATCATATGTCGCTCCAGCCAAAATTTGATCAACCCGTTGAAGCCGCGATTATTTTCCCAGTTTTCACGTGGATATTCTTCCAACAAAACGCGCAGCGCCTCTGGTAATCCTTTGCGTTTATCAAGCCGGATATCTTTCATGGAACCGTCGTCCTAATTACAAAGCAGGGAACACTCTTTGACATAGGGCACCCAGCGCATTGCCACAATAAATTTACCGGTATCTATGTGTTCATACCTGCTTTCAGAACTGCCAAGGCATCAGCAACCATTTGTTTGTGACGTTTAACCGGGATGTTAAACAGGCCGTGATGCAGGATCATGCCATCTAACATGCTGGCAATAGCCCGCCCCAATGAAGAAGCATCATGATGCGGCGCAATTTGGCCAAGGGACTGCAGCGTTGTAATCTGTCCGGCATAATGACTGCCAACCCGATCAAAAAAGCCAGCAACGTGCTCGGAAAACTCTTCCGAGCTGAAACTTGGCCCAAAGATCTCAAAAAACACTTTTATGAAGGGCACTTTGTCGACAGGCACCTCCATGGTGAGGCGCARACTGTTCATCARCTCATCCAARGATGAGCATGGYTTGGCGCTRATGATGCGGTTCTCAAGATGAGCAAAATGCCTGTCGACCATAGCAATCGTCAGMGCTTCTTTGCTMTCGAAGTAGATATAGAGCTTGCCCTTGGCCATGTTTGCAGCTTTTGCAATAACGCTCATRCTGGTCGCRTGATAACCACCTAGCGCATACATTTTGAGTGCAGCGTCCATGATGTCGTTTCGTATGGCGTYCTTGTCGACTATTTTGGGCATGCARGCTCCGTTTCAAYCARTTTTGTGCGGCACTTACCTCARTGCGGGCAAGCCAACGCCCGTAGACTCAAAACCGCCATCAACWGCAATCACCTGCCCCGATACATAGCTGGCTTTRTCTGAACATAAAAACACGATCACCTCAGCTATYTCRTTTTCACTGCCGTARCGATTGAGCGGAATGGCATCGTGATAGGCCGCGCGAATTTCAGCGGAATGCACYGCCAATGCCAGYTTGGTGTTAACAGGCCCCGGAGCAACACAATTAGCACGCACACCAAATTCACCAAGCTCTGCTGCCTGCTGCTTGGTAAGCTGCATAACGCCAGCCTTGCTGGTGCCATAGGCAACACGCAACGTGCTGGCGCGCAGGCCTGAAATGGAAGCAATATTGACGATAGAGCCACCAACCTTTTTTAGGGCTGGCATGGCCATTTGTGAGCACAGAAAAATGCCATCAAGATTGGTCGCCATAACGGTGCGCCATGTTTCAAAGTCGGTTTCATCAATGGGGCCGAACTGAGCAACACCAGCATTGTTGACCAGGGAATCTATCCGCGAAAACTCTTGCTCCACGCGGTTGACCATATCTGTCACCTGCTCAGGGATGGAGACATCACACGTAATAGCTAGCGCATTGTTCAGACCGGCTGTGACAGCWTTCAACTCWTCCTCATCGCGATCRATCATCGCCACGCGGCGGCCCTCAGCCATRAAKAGCTTACTCGTGGCAAGCCCAATTCCGCGCGCTGCACCGGTTACAATGGCTGTCTTACTGGTCATAAATCTGRTCTCTTTAATCACTAATTTCATTGCTGCKACATGTCATGGACTCATACGCGCGATGCGGCAACCATGCCATCCAAAAGAGCAGCKGCCTCTGAATTGCTTGTCGYTTAYCCGGTGTCCAAAATGAAWYTYCAACAAATATTGAGCTAATTTTTCGCYGTTTYYTGCCCTTTYCCTCCAAATGAATGAATTCTGAACAGCCAGTTCAGCAAGCGTTCCAGCTCRCCTSTCTAAACATCAATCAACGTCAAAACAAACGATGTTGAAAACAACTTTAACAACTCATTCTTTGGAGAGAATAAAATGAAACGCTCAGTCCTTATCGCCGCAACAATCGCAATCGTAACCAGYTTTTCCGCACCYGCCATGGCCAACARYMTMTTCCTGCAACAGTTCGGCGCRATGAATGCAGCCGGCGGTGCACAGGCTGGCTTCCAGAACCAGATCGGCATTTTCCAAAATGGTTTTGGCAATGGTGCCATCTCAGAACAAAATGGTGCCTTCAACTCTGCTGGTGTCGCCCAGAACGGCGTTGGCCATTCATCCTACACAATCCAGAGCGGTCTGGGTAACTCCGTCATGGGCATGCAATTCGGTACGGGCTGTAATGCAGCAGTTTCTCAAAATGGCGTCGGCAACACCGCAGCATTCATGCAGTCCTGCCCTTAACCCACACTCTAAAACAATTTGAAGCCATGAGCCGGATGGGATCTGTGATCCACAACATCCGGCTCTTTTTTGTGTTCAATGCAAATATTCAGAAAACAAATTCACACTTTAATACGTTGTTTTGCATCAGTTTTTACAACATGAACGAATTCTGAATGACCAGTTCAGCAAGCGTTCTGCTTCCATCATCTAGAACTGTTTCAACGTCAAACAAACGATGTTCCTGAAATCAAAACAACACATTCTTTGGAGAGAAGAAAATGAAACGCACAGTCCTTATCGCAGCAGTAATCGCAATCGCAACAACAGCAATTTCCGCCCCTGCAATGGCCAATGGCCTGAGCATCGAACAGTTTGGATTTGGTAACGCAATGGGCGGCGCACAGAGCGGCCTGCGCAACACAATCAGAGGCCATCAGAATGGCAATTGGAACACATCCGTTGCTGTGCAGCACGGCCGAGACAACGCAACATCCACATTCCAGATCGGCAATGGCAACCACTCCGACACTTGGCAGGCTGGTGATCGTAACACTCTAGGTGTTGGCCAGTTCGGCAATGGTCATACCTCAACTGTTTCTCAGAACGGCGATGATGGCATCGCGGCTGTGGTTCAGGTTGGCAGTAACTGCAATGCCAATCTTTCCCAGAATGGCACTGGTGACGTGTCCGCTGTTGTCCAGGTTTGCCAATAGGCTCGGACATAACTTCATAACTGATTTGATCTGACCTCCACTCGTCAAATCCCCAAAAGGGCTCCGGATTTTCCGGGGCCTTTTTTGTTTTCAAAAGTTTTTGTCAATTTTTCAAATTAGTGAAGCTGTTTTTATTTGTTGTATTTCAATATGTTAATGGAATATTTGGTAATTTTCCCATCTCAAAAATACGACTGAACTGAACCTGAACATGTAGTTCCAAAAACGTTCAGGGGCACTACGGCATTATGTTTTCAAGGGTTAGCCAAGAGGCGCCAAACAAACCAAACCTGAGGAAACAAGATCATGAAACGCACATCCATCAAATCAGCAATCGCCGCTCTCGCCATCGCAACAGCCATCGCTTTACCATCTGTTCCAGCATATGCGGGTGGTTCTTTTTCTATCACTGTAAAGCCTGCTAGCGAAGATGCTGAGAATGCTATGAAACTTGGAATGCTGTTTTATGCGATTGCGCAGAACGCCAAGAAGGGCGGCCACATCACTCAGAAGGGCCATAATAACAGCGCTGGTGTTGCGCAAAATGGTAGTGGAAACTTCGGTATTGTTCACCAGGAAGGCGACAATCATAACGGTTCTGTGACCCAAAACGGTAACAATAACGCTCATGCATTGTTCCAGTTTGGCAAAAACACAGACGGTCATGTTGCCCAAAACGGCAATGATGAAACCGGCGCTACCTTCCAATTTGGCTGGTAATACAAAGACTTAGCCAATTCTCATTTGGGAAGAGGCACATAAAGCAAGCGAGGGCGGTTGGTTATTCCAGCCGCCCGCTTTCGTTTTAGGCTCTGCGCTTAAAGCCCGGAGACAGAAATGCTGTAGCTGGTGTTTAAAATTTCCCCGGCCGTTAATTTTATGGCGGTGCTGACGCCCGACTTTGCCAGCGGGTTTTCCGGCCACGCGCCAATGTCAGGCCCCAAATCAAACGCACCATGTAGGGGTTCAACCCCCAGTGCTGTGAAGCGGCCATTCCACGGATATTGCGTGCGCCCACGGTTGGAAATCCAAAGTAGTACACTTGGAAACAGATATCTATCATGTTGGAGGGAAATTTCGTAATCTTCACAATGGTCTATCAAGCGAACAGGGCTGCCAGCATGGCACAATTGCACCAATTCCTCGGTATCAAACTCAAACGGTAGTCGCTGCAGCGACAAAAACCCCGTTTTTGCCGGCACATGATTCAAATCTGTAAATTCTGCATCAGGCGTCAATCGCGAAACGCCGGGTTCCAAATCAAACGGCAACACGCGGCCAAACTTAAAATCCGCCACAATCTCGCTTTGACCCGCTTCATCCGCCAACCGAAAAACCGGATGCAACGCAATCGTGGTTGTCACATCTTTTCGCGCCTCAATGGTCAACTCGCAATCGATGGTCGCCGCGCCGGGCCGCCCGCTGATTTTGCGCGTCAGGCGGCGGATGGGATGGGCATCCGGATACGCGATGCTCAGCACCACAAAATCATCCCCCTGCTCAACAACATCCCAAACATGATGCGATGAATGTCCGTGAAACTCCGGATCAACCGAATTAACCGGCGCGCCTCTCCAACTCTCCGGCAAACCACCCGGCGCAGATGGCGCGCCAAAAGGCACGCAGGGCCACTCCCCGCGCAACCGCCGCATAATGCCGGGCAGCGCGGCATGCTCAGGCGTCTCATCATCGGCCCACGGCGCGATAGCAAACGGCTGAATTTTACGGCCATCGGGCAGCGTAAACCACACCGGCCCCAGCATACCGCCAAGGCGCTGAACCTGCGCCGTGCCGCAATCCCAAACAATCGAAACACTATCCCTGTCGTCGTCCACCATCATTCACCCACACAAATGCGATTTGACCCGCGTTATTCCAAACCGATTATGGCAAAGGCCAAAAACAAAACCAAGCCCACAGCGCGGTGACAAAACGATCGCTGTAAATGTGCAATCTTCAGTCAGTTTTTGACAAACTGCCTTTTGACAAGCCGACGGGGAAGCCCTACCTAAACTACGGAGTCGTTTTCTGCGCCGCCACGCGTCAATTCATTATCTTTGGGGGCCACTTTAGTGACCATTTATTTCATTCGTCACGGACAGTCTGAGTTCAATGCGGCCTTCAATCCTGGGGACGCAGATCCGATGATTTTCGACGCTCCGCTTACGGCCAAGGGCTTGCAACAGGCACAAGAGGCGAAAGCTAAAGTGCAGGAATTGGGCATCCAACACGTCATTACATCGCCATTTACACGCGCGCTCCAGACAGCGAGCACCCTATTTGCGGGCACACACCCTATCGAAGTCAGAGCTGGCCACCACGAATTGTTGTTGCACAGCTGCGATGTTGGCCGACACCCAGACGCGCTTAGTTCAGACTTTCCAGATTTAGATTTTAGCTCTCTTGAACCCAGATGGTGGTACAATGAAGGCACCAATAGTGATGAAATTGCTCAGGAACCACAGCATCATTTCAAACAACGCATTGAGACATTCGTTGAATCACTGGAGGCAATATCGCCGCTTCCCATTGCCATTGTCGGACACGGAAATGCCTTCAAAGAAATCATAGGCACCATGCTGGAAAATTGCGAAATACACCGATATCGGTGATAAAGCGCAAAACGGGCGACATCACAAAAATTATTCCAGAGCGATCATGGCAAAGGCTGAAAACAAAACCAAGCCCACAGCGCAACTTCCCGAGGCTTTTATCAAGGCGATTGAGCACGAACGCCGCCGCGAAGATGGCCAAGAATTGCTCGACTTCTTTAACCGCGTAACCCAGTTGCCCGCCAAAATGTGGGGCAGCTCCATCATCGGCTATGGCCGCTACCGCTATAAATATGAAAGCGGGCGCGAAGGCGAAAGCATGATGACCGGCTTTAGCCCGCGCAAAGCCGCGCTCAGCATTTATATTTTGCCGGGCTATCGCGATATGAGCGAAAAACTGTCCCGCCTTGGCAAACACAAAATTGGCAAATCCTGCCTATATATCAATAAACTGGCGGATATCGACATGGCAGTGCTGGAAGAGATTGTGCAGGATGGCCTTGCCCATATGCGCGCGCATTACGGGACGTTTGAGAGTTAACGCCTTAAGCCCAATTAGGGAAAACGCACCTCCCCAATTTGAGCCTTATAAAACGGGTGATACAGTGGCGTTCCATAATGATTGCCGCCGATCACGCTGGTCGGCAGCGTAAACCCGCCAAACTTTTTGAAATCTGCCAAGTCACCCCCAAAGGGCTGCGCTTKGTAAACACGGTCCGGGTTCTCATTGCTCCAACGCTGRAAAACGACACGCAGWGGYTTTCCGCTCTCATCAACGCTCATCGTCGCCTGCTGTTCCAACCCGTTRTGGCGCACAATGACMGTTGCYGTATCWGCATCAACCATTTTCCATTCAATATGGTCCCARCCAGCCTTGGCMGCAGGCAAAAAGGCGGCCGGGSTCCAGAACAACCCCTCACCMACCATRCGCCCAAACGCGGATCGCAGATGATCGGCATTGCCAGAAACCCGGCCAACCGGAATGGCGTTAAAAACCCGAAACCGGCTCCAACTTCCGCTAGGCCCATAAGCATCGCTGCCGGTCACTTTAGCCGCACTTTCCAGCTGTACCTGCCAAAGAAACCCAAAGGGCGGGGCCAGAATTTGGCGCGCCTTCATCGGCTGATATTTTGGTTGCTCCTTAGTACCAAGCGACAGCTCGCCGCGCATCTGGATCACAGCCACCGTTTTTAATTCGGTGCCAGGTTGAATTGCAAACCGGAAAAACCGAGCCGCAGGCTCCGGTAAATTCGCCAACATAGCGTCGTCAAAACGGAGCAGATCGGCAGTGGCCCGGCGTTCCAAATCATCAAAAAGATTTTTGTCAGCTTTGGCGTCCCAAAACCGCAAAAAGAGCACGGCGACAATCCCGCAACCGACAAGAAACAGCAAAACAAACAAGGCTTTGGCCAACCACAAATCTCCCTTTTTGCAATTCTGCACACCACCACTGCCAATGTCATTGAGGCAGGTCAATGAAGGCGCGGAATAATGAGGTTTTTGAAACTATGCGCAGGAAGGATTAGAGGAAAGGGTTTACTGGGACCAGAATCCAATTGGGGCACCGGGCTGCCGCGACATGAGCGAAAAATTGTTTCGACTTAACAAACACGAAATCGGAAAACCCTGCCTGAGCGTTAATAGGCTGGCGGATGTTGATGACGGCTTGGCGGCCATCTATGTTCTACACCATACTTTTGAGTGCGATAAATTTCAGCCAACTGTCAAATTTGGCCGTTTTTTCTCGCAGCGGCAGCGCATGCCAGGCAAGAAGTCGAAGCTTGGCTCAATGGCGTGCATTGCCGGATATTTTTGGCAAGCGGTATTCGATCTACCAACGCCTCAAATCCTTGGTGTGCTGAAGGGTTTGGGAGAATATTTCAGGACGCAGCGGGTGCCCCCCGATTTCAAATATATTTTAGTTGGTTCCACGACTGTCAAGACACATCAAATCTAATTAACAAGCTTTGGGCACCTCTGCTTGAAGCGTTGGCCCGATAGCTAAAAAATGAGAATGCATAGGCATCTGAGAAAATTAGCCGCAATAAATTGACAAGAATGCTTTCACGGAGGCTAGTGCGCCTACATAACCTTCTAACTTTGCACAGAAAAACGTTTTGCTACCTTGGAAAATATTATTATATAGATTATAGGCATTTATAGCTACGTATTTATAGGTGAGTATAAAAATCTCGGTGACACATAAACCAGAATCGTCCCTATATCTCTAAACGCGCTGTTTAGTCAGATATGCGAAAGATCTCAGATCTGTAGCTCAGAGGTTCGATCCCGAGCAACTCCATCAACAAACTTAGCTGTCACAAATTTAATATACAGAGAAGCCTTAATGGACATAAATATCGCAATAGCTCCCGACAATAATGTCATCAACCCAACCTATGCACTTTTAAACTCTATTAAAGAAAACAATCCCAACGAAAAGATAAATATATTTATCCTTTTTTGTGAATTAACTGATGAGAACATAGATAATCTTATTATTTTTTCCAAATCAATTGACTTACATATTAGCACTCATCGCATAGAATTTAAAAAGGTTAAAACCTTAAGAGACAAAATGAGATCGAGTCATATTACAGTCACAGCGCTACTAAGATGCTTCATGTCAACCGTTTTACCCAACGATGTAAACAAAATTCTATACTTAGATGTAGACACTATAGTGACGAGATCTTTGAAAGAGTTATTTTCAACAGAATTGAATACCAACATCGCTGGCGTTGTGAAAGACCCTGGAGTAAGTCACCTTACGGAATTTGGCATTGATGGCAATCAATATTTCAATTCAGGTGTTATGATTATTGATTTAAAACTGTGGCGAGAGAAGCAAATAGAAAACCTAGCATTCTCCTTCATGAAAGAGCACCCGGAAAACTGTAGATATTGGGATCAGTGCGCATTGAACTACGCGTTATCTGGTAAGGTTGAGTACATTTCAGAAAAGTGGAATGTTATTGCCAACAAGAAAAATGTAATTAACCAAATCAGAAATGTATCTATTATTCATTATGCTGGCATACATAAGCCTTGGAATAACCCGGAGCATCATCCTTTTGGCATATACTATTCAATATTCAGTCAAAACACGCCAGCGGCTACGGAATATGATCATACATTACTGCTTCCGGTAAAAAAAGTGCAATTCAGTGATATTGGTAGAATGTTCAAACGGCTACGTAACAGCATCAATAAAAGAACTCTGGGATTAATGAAATGACGCAAAACACCTCAAAAAGAATTCTTGTTACAGGTGGCGCTGGATTTGTAGGTTCGCATTTATGCGATCGTTTAATTAAAGATGGCAATGACGTATTATGCGTTGATAATTTGTTTACAGGAAACAAAAGGAATATTGACCACCTGCACAGCAATCCTCGATTTGAGTTTATGAGGCATGATGTCTGTTTTCCATTATATGTTGAAGTCGATGAAATATACAATTTAGCTTGCCCGGCCTCTCCGGTGCACTATCAGCATGACCCCGTGCAAACCACTAAAACGTCGGTGCATGGTGCGATTAATATGCTTGGTCTAGCAAAGCGAACAAATTGTAAAATATTTCAAGCATCCACCAGCGAAGTCTATGGAGATCCTTCTGTACATCCGCAAACTGAGGATTATTGGGGCAATGTAAATCCAATCGGTCCGCGCGCGTGTTATGATGAGGGGAAAAGGTGCGCTGAAACGCTTTTTTTTGATTATCACCGTCAGCATAATTTGGATATTAAAGTTGCCCGTATATTCAACACCTATGGGCCTCGTATGCGTCCCGACGACGGCCGGGTGGTATCGAACTTTATCCTACAAGCTCTTCGAAATGAAGAAATCACGATCTTTGGGAATGGCCACCAAACCAGATCTTTTTGCTATGTTGATGATTTGATCGATGGGTTTGTAAAGCTAATGCAAAGCAAAAAAGAGGTCACAGGCCCGATAAACCTTGGTAACCCAAATGAATTCACAATGCTCGAATTAGCTCAACAAATTATTGACCTTACAAACTCAAAATCAGAAATTTCATTTCACGACCTACCTATTGATGATCCAAAACAACGGCAACCAGATATTGGCTTGGCAAACAAACATTTGAATTGGCAACCAAGTATTGAATTAAAAGAAGGGCTTGGTAAAACTATAGAATATTTTGAAAAATATATTTAGTAGTACAGTTATTATCATATAGTCTGAACGAATCTACGGTTTGTATTCAAATTGGATGAAATTAGTTCCTTAAAACGTGGGGTTAGCTTAACTAGCCTAGGTTTTAGGCCATAGTATGGAATACTGCTGCTGTTTCTGCTTTGCATCTTCAATATTTTGAATGCCCATTGCAGAAAAGACGGGCCCCACTCAACTTCTCAAGCGGGGCCCAGCGTATTCATCGTCTAAAAAACTCGCAGAGCTAGCTCTCCTCTTTCATTGCGCCTCGCAGGCCTATGAACAGGCTCACGCACATGGCCAGCAGCACGATTGTAAACGGAAAGCCCGTCGACACCGCCATGGCTTGCAGGGCGGTTAGTGCGCCTGAACCTCCGACCAGCAGCAACGTGGCTGCCACCAGGCCCTCAAACGTGCACCAAAATACGCGTTGCGAGGCCGGGGCATCGGTTTTGCCGCCTGCGGTTATGGTGTCGATAACCAGCGAGCCGGAATCTGACGAGGTGATGAAGAACACCAGAACCAGCACGATGCCGATGAAGGATGTTATGGCGGCAAACGGTAGTGGTTTGAGCATTTCGAACAGTTTTAGTTCCAGTGCTGCATCTTTTACCGGGGCGGCTGCATCGGCCATGACTTGCGATATGGCAATGCCGCCAAAGGTGCCCATCCACACGACACTCACTAGGGTTGGGATGACGATGACGCAGAATACGAATTCTCGTATGGTGCGGCCGCGCGAAACCCGTGCGATGAACATGCCCACAAAGGGTGACCATGAAATCCACCACGCCCAGTAAAACGATGTCCAGCCTTGGGAGAAATTCGCATCTTCACGGCCAAACGGCATGGAGAGCGGGATGATCTCTTTAACATAGGCCGCACCGCCAGAAATGATGGTGTCGAAAATGGTGGCCGTTGGACCCACCGCAATCACGAAGATAAGCAGCAGGGCCGCGAGCGCGATATTGATTTCCGAGAGTATTTTCACACCGCCATCAAGGCCGCGCAAAACGGAGATGAGGGCAAGGGCTGTGATGACCGCGATTAAGATAACTTTTGCCGAGTTGCCCGTGCTCCAACCGAACAAAAAGTTCAGGCCTGCAAGGGCTTGCTCTGTGCCAAAACCCAGCGATGTGGCCAGCCCGAACAGAGTGGCGAAAACGGCCAGAATATCGATGGTGTGGCCCCACCAGCCCCAAATACGCTCGCCCAAAAGCGGGTAAAACGCGGAACGTAATGTCAGCGGGAGACCGCGATTGAAGCTGAAAAACGCCAGCGCCAGCGCCACCACCGCATAGATTGCCCATGGGTGTAGCGCCCAATGGAAAATGGTTGCCGCCATGGCCAGATCGCGTGCGGCCATTGCATCGCCAGCTGCTGCACCAAGCGGTGCCCAGTCGGTTCGCATGCCCACTTCGCCTGCCGTGCCGCCCATGCTTGAGGCAAAATGCGACATCGGTTCTGAGACGCCAAAGAACATAAGGCCGATGCCCATGCCCGCTGCAAACAGCATGGCGAACCAGCCCATATAGCCATAATCGGGCGTTGCGTCTTTGCCGCCAAGGCGGATTTTACCCATGGGGCTGACCATGAGAAACAGGCAGAATATGACGAAAATATTGGCCGAGCCCAGGAAGAACCAGTCAAAATTGCTGGTTAAAAAGGGGCGTAACCAGCCGAAAAATTCGGTCGCGCCCTCTTGGAACATCAAGGTGACGAGCACAAAGGCGACGATTGACAAGGCGGAAATCAAGAATACAGGGTTGTGAATATCAAGCCCAAACGGGGTGATATTGTCTTGGCCGATTTTATAGTCGGTACCCGTTGTTGACGGGCTTTCATCCGCCGAAGCGTTAGAAGGTTCAGTCATGTTATTGTCCTCCCAATAACATTTTGTGCGCGCCAATTTCCTCGGCATCTCCCACTTCTTGGCCGTCCCTATCGTCCTGCCAACGGCATGTAGAGCCTATCACCACCACATTTGAGGCCTAAAACGCAACCGCCATCTATAAGCCTGAATGCGACGTTTAGGGTGCTAAAATTGCCAGAAAGGTGCGCAGAGCGAAAAGTACGTGGGTTTTCAAGTGGAACGGATTCGCGCGAAAATCAGGCCATTTGGCAGCCCTAAGCATTATATCTTGCCCGGCTTCAGCGACATGCCCGAAGAACAATCACGCTTTGGCAAACCCAATATCGGAAAATCCTGGTTAGTTACGAGTGCAATGATGCAATTCAGGCGTAACAACTACCTTAAGTAGTTTTTATTTTTACCTATCAACCTTGCATGAATGCTATGGGTAAAATGAATTGTACTTGTGGTTAGGATGTTTACCGGTGAATACTTCTGTTATTGTCCAAACGGTGTATTTTAGATTTATACCGATTGGCTTGATATTGCTCAACTTCTTGGGCGGAGCTGCCAACGCAAGCGCTGTCGAAACAAATTGCACGTCTCTCATTGAAGGTTTCTCCACACGCATAGCATTGCCTAACGATGAACTATTACTCAGGTGCCTTCCGGCAATCCAATCGGGTGCTGAAGCAGGAAACATTAAAGCAGTTGTTGTCAAAGGATATATGAGCGGGCGCGGCGTTGGCATGAAGCGCTCGGCCCGCAATGCAAGAAAAGCGTTCGAGCTTGGAAGCAAAGCTGGCTTGCCCGTGGCGGACTATCTGCTTGGCTCTTTCTACATTGGTCGTTTGGGAGCAAGGTTGGATGATTTTCTAAAGGCAGAAAACTTGCTAAAAAAAGCCATCAAAGCCGGGGAACTATCGGCGAGCACCGCACTTGCTGAGCTTTACCGAAGCGGCAAACTGGGGGATAAGTCGGTTGATGAGATTGATCAACTTTTTCAGCAATCTCCGACAACAGATACTGTCGCTCTGGTGGGCCGMGCMAARCTKCTKATGATCGCCCAAGGGGCGGAACGCGAYGTRGAAMAGGCWTTAAACCTTTTTAARCAAGCCGCTGTTTTGGGAAACCATGAGGCACAATTCAGGTTTGGCGTGTATTGGATGGCGCGCAAAGGTGGAATGCGAGAACAAGCACAGGCGCTTGATTTTCTAAAACAAGCAGCGGCGGCAGATTACCATCCCGCCCAATATTGGCTTGGGGTATTCCAACTATCATCACAGAATAAAGCTGAGCAAGCTGGCGGGTTGCAACTGGTGCGGTTGGCCGCGAAAGCAGGCAATGCCGAGGCATTGAACAGTTTAGGCGATTTCTACTTTCGGGGAGAGCATGTACCCGCCAATTTTGGTTTTGCCAAACAGTTCTGGTTCAAGGCCGCTCAAGCCGGCAGCGACCCAGCTAAACTTTCTCTTCTCTATCAATATGAAAAACTGAGCCATGATGAAGTTCTGCGGCTCAATGGTGCTTATTCTTATGCCCAAGCGTTCACAACCGATATTGGTCTGGTTATGCTTGGAAATTATTACCTGGCAAGAGTGCAGCGCGGCCAAAATGGAGAATACATAAAGAGCGAATACACTGACTATTGGTATGCACGGGATGCATTTACGCTTGCTGCAAAATCTCCAATTGAGGCCATAGCAAAACCGGCTGCGACAATTGCCACGAAGCTGCGCCGCAATGCTGATGCCTTTAAAAAAGACCTCAAAGCCCGACGGCAACAACGCAAGACACAGTTCTGGATTGGGGCCGCCGTTACAGGTATCGCCATCCTTTCACTTTTTGGTCGAAATGCTCCAAATTACGCTCCCGGCACAACACCGTTTGACCCATGCGCCGGCATCAACGGACTGGGTCTGTTTGGCAGTTCGTGGGGCGGGGCCGCTGCGGCTGCTGGCTGCCGGCCATTTTAACATTATTAAAGGATGAGAACTTGCGTATTTTGACAGCGATTGCGGCTATTGTATTATGGGCAGGCTCCCTTTCAGCAAGCCTTGCACAACTTGATATTACCTCTGATGATTTGGTGCCATTGACATCAAATAACAGCAAGGGATTTTCAGAAGGKTGGAATGTATCTCTTTTTATCGATCCCGAATTCAATTGCACCGACTTATCGAAAACCAACACCTATTATTTAGTCTTGCACGATGAGGAATATAATCGTTTCCCAGAAAGACTAAAGCGTGTGGTCCTGAAAGCATTGGTCGTTTTCAATTTTGAACAAGGCCCAGCGCGCTGTATTTTTAACTACCGTGATCCCGACAGCACTCACAAATTTCGTGTCATTGCACTTTATGACGATGAAGTCGTGCTGAATTTGCCTTTTAATATCGGATTTTTGGAATTCACTTCTAAAACCACCATGCGGACATTCAACAAGGATTTCGCCCGACTTTTCAAACCTGTCTTGGATAAGCAACCAGACCCTTCGACCGTCGCAAAAATGGCCCCGAAAACCGATAAAGTGTTTTTAGGCAAGGCTGCGTTTTATACCTACACATCAACTGACAGTTTGCTTGGCGCAAACATTGTATTTTGCCATTTATCTGGTGGCGCGGGRTCACAAAATTTGCTTAGGAAATTCGGGGCACAAATAGACACATCACTTTTAATCAAGAGTGAACAGGAATTGGCCAAACGCTTGCTTTCTCAAGATTGTGACRCGGCTCCGCACAACCAATCAGTAGAAGCCCTGATGGCAAAAATAGCTGCTTATAAACCTGATACAAGCGATAGCGCCATGCTACAGGCACGAGATAAAATTTATTATGAAAAAGAGCAGCTAACCTTTGGGCGTGAAACGCCGTGGGTCATTACATTAACGGGTGACGCAAACACTCGCCTGAAAAAGGCTGATGCCTTCTTAGGTCGATACCAACACTGCGGCCGCAATTTCGATAATTTTGCCCGAAATTTATATGATTGCAACTGTGTAGCAATGGCAAATTCACCCGATACGGGCCTCTCACAATGCCTGACTTCCTTTGCCTATATGGAAGGCAAATACAAAGCCTTTGATTACATAAAAAGCTTTGAATATGACATTTGGAAGGAAAAGCCCCAAGATCAACAAATTGGTTACGTAGACACCTTGGCCGAATGTGCAGCAAAAAAATATGAAGCCGATATTTTAAAAACCCTGCCGACGTCTTATAAAAAGAGTGGCACATTCAAGCGCTTGTTAAGTCGCTTCATTCCTGCCTGCATGAAAAGTATCCAGTAAAGTTTTGTAACCAGCATAGTTTTACCGGATCATGCAAACTCTTGCTAGTTTCACAATTGCTGTCAGCGTTCGATTATGCAGCGGCCTCGAGGAGGAGGCGTGTCTTTAATATCTGCCAAGGGCTAACGTCAAGCGTCATCACCACCTTCCAGACTTATGGAAACATTCAATTTGTTGCCGTCTAAATCACGCACATAGGCACCGTAATAATCGGAGTGATAATGACGCGGGCCGGGCTGCCCCTCATCGCTGCCGCCACAGCGCAAAGCCGTGGCATGAAACGCCATCACGGCATCGGCATCTGGCGCATAAAACATAATTTGAGTGCCATTGCCGAATGTTGCGCGCTGCTCGTTGTAGGGCACAACAACAAACAATGTTATGCGCCCATCTGCGCCCGCATAGCCTCGTTCGCGCGGTTCAGACAACACGCAGCGCATGCCAATGGTTGCCAAGACGGCATCATAAAACTCTCCTGTGGCGGAAAGGTCATTGGTGCCGATACAAACCCCTGAAAGCATTTTAACTATTCACCCCTGCTGCTTTTAGCCCTAGTCCAAATGTTCTGTGCCAATTCCAAACAGTTTGCCCTTCTCGCCATAGAGCATCGCGAGTAACGCACAAATGCCCATCAGCAGATAGCTGATCGCCGTTGGTGTGATTGTGCCGTCAAACAATTGGCCAATCCCCATGCCCAAAAGCGCGCCAGAGACGATCTGGATAAAGCCAATGACGCCCGATGCGGTGCCTGCAACCGCGCCCAATGGTTCCATGGACAGGGAGTTCGCGTTGGAAATAACCCAGCTGAACATAAACATGTTGATTGAGAGGAAGATGAAGAATGCCCAAAATGGCACAGGGCCCAACAAGCTAACTGCGACCCAGATTGCGCTGGCGGCAATCATCACCAAAATGGCGAAATGCGATATCCGGCGCATGCCGTAGCGGCCCACCACCCTTGCATTGAGGAAGGACGCCAGAGCCATGAGACCGGCAGTGCCGGCAAATGCCAAGGGGAACCACACACCCAGCTCGTAAATTCCGACATAGACCTGCTGCGCGGTGCTGACAAAGCCCAAAAGCGAGCCAAACATAAACGCACCCGCCAGCGTATAACTCATCGCCATACGGTTGGTGACAACGATAACAAAAGCGCTGGTGATGGAACGCACGCTCAATGAGCGGCGGTTTTCTTCGGCAAGCGTTTCTGGCAAACGAAAATAGACCCAGACGCTAATGATCAAGGCCAGCCCGGACATAAACAGAAAAATTGTCCACCACGGGCCAAACGCCAATAATAACTGCCCGATAGCTGGTGCAACGATGGGAATGATCATGAAGACCATAAACACCAGCGACATAATTTCGGCCATGACGCGGCCAGAATAACAATCGCGTACAACGGCGGTTGCAATAACCCGCGTTGCGGCAGCGCCCATGCCCTGCAACAACCGCAAAGCAAGTAGCGCGCCATAGGTTGGTGCCCAAATCGCGGCAAATGCGACACCCACATAAACCACCAGCCCACAAAGCAAAGGACCACGGCGGCCAAAACGATCTGCCAGCGGCCCGAAGAAAATCTGCGCGAAGCCAAAACCCAGCATGTAAACAGTTATGACAAGCTGCCGGTCATTCTCGTTGATAATGCCCAGTGCTTCACCCATGGCTGGGAGCGCCGGCAACATCACATCAATCGCCAAAGCATTAAGCGCCATCAGCGCGGCAGCGATTGCAATAAGCTCAAAACGCGACAAAACGCGTGAGCCAGTATTAGGGCCAGTATTCTGAATGTTCATGGTGTTCTCGGTAATCGAAAAGGGGCGAATCAGGAGGAGGTAAAGACCTGCATTCGCGAACAGGATTGTTGTACTATACCCTATTTGTCAGTTTTATTGATGAATTTTTGTGATGTGTTGCAATTCACACCACAACAATTGCCAGCGACCCAACCAGCAACAGCGCCATGGATATGTTGAAAATACGCAGGCGCGTGTGGTTGGTCAGCACCCGGCGCATTTGTTGTCCCAGCACCGTCCATGTGCTGACACTGGGAAGATTGATGGCACCAAAAATGGCCGCCACCAGCATAATCGCCGCAAAATTTTGCGATGGTGCATAAACGCTGACGGCGGTGAGCGCCATGGTCCATGCTTTTGGATTAACCCATTGAAACAACGCAGCCTGAATAAATGTCATCGGCGTGCCGCTTTTGGCAACCTCGCTTGGCGGTGCAGAATTGGCGATTTTCCACGCGAGATAAAGCAGGTAAGCCACACTCAGCACTTTCAAAATGGTGTGGCTGAGCGGATAGGCATCAAACAATTGCGCCAGCCCCAGCCCAACCAGCACAACCATAAAGACAAAGCCCAGCGCCACACCCAGCATATGCGGAATGGTGCGGCGAAAGCCAAAATTGGCCCCCGATGCCATCAACATCAAATTGTTGGGGCCCGGCGTGATGGAGGTGACGAAGGCGAAAGCTGCCAAGGCAAGGAAAAGTTCAAAGGTCATTTTGAAATTATATTCAAATTTTGGTGGAAAATGATTGCTTTTTACGGCTGTTTTCGATGAAAATCGCAACATATGAACATTGATGACCCGAAAACCCGCCATATATTGCGCGAACTTGAACGCAATGCCCGCATCACCAATCTGGACTTGGCCGAGAAAGTCAGCCTTTCGCCATCAGCCTGTCTGCGCCGGGTGCAGGAGCTGGAGCGCGCTGGTGTCATCACGCAATATCGTGCCGTGCTGGACCCCGTTGCCATGGGCAAAGGTTTTACCGCCTATGTGGGTGTCGGGCTATCCGATCATTCCAAAGCGGCACAGGAGGCTTTTGAGAAGTCGATCTCTCTCGCCCCGGAAGTGCGCGAGTGCCACAATATCACTGGCGTGATTGAGTATTTGCTACGGGTCGAGGTTGCGGACCTTGCCGCTTACAAAGCGTTTCACACAGATGTGCTGGGCACGCTGCCGCAGGTAAATTCCATCACATCTTATGTGGTGATGGGATCGCCCAAGGATGAGCGCGCCTGAAACAAGTTAGTTTTGAGGGTGCAAATTTTTGCTCATCACAAAATTG
Source organism: Hyphomicrobiales bacterium (assembly GCA_002746425.1). Taxonomy (GTDB): domain Bacteria; phylum Pseudomonadota; class Alphaproteobacteria; order Rhizobiales. Next base: position 89,147 of record NVXB01000004.1, read on the forward strand.
GTCAGGGTTACGGATTGCCGAGTCAGGTGCTGCTCTTTATCGACCTGCCAGCCAAAGTTTTCAAAAAAAGCTTTGGCCGCCAGACTAGCCTGCGTTGTGAGGCGTTCAATGCTCAGCTCCTCGGCTTTGGCTTCCACAGCCTCATATAAAGCGCGCCCGATGCCATTGCCGATATGATCTGGGTTCACGAAAGCCAGATCGATATAACCGCTTTGCTTAAGCGTCATAAAGCCAACCAGTTTTTGATCAAGCTCCGCAATCAACGTGATTTGCTCTTCCAGACGCGTATGCCAGCGGGCGAGTTCTGGAATTTGAGGGGCCCATGCCGCGCGTTGCTCCTTTGTATAAAAGTCGCCCGTGCCATTTCGAACGCTATTGAAAAACAGCTGCGCGGTCTCTTGTGCATCCGTATCTTGGTAATTGCGTATCACTAACGGCATATTTTTCTCAATTTTCGCATTTTTACCGCTCTTGAACGGGTTTCATATCTGATTTTGGCGCTTTTTTACGCTGCCGAGGCATCTCGTGAAAAGAAAAATGCATCAGATAACAACACATCAAAACACGGAGGCGTGAGCATTGATCGCCTTACTGTGAACAGTGAAAACCGAAATGGCGGGATTGCTTGGTTTTGATCTTAAACTCCCACGCCGTTGTGAATGTTCATCTTTTTCGAACGCAATGTTTATCTTTAAATCGCAATGGCAATTCATACATCAGGGTCATCGCAGCGAACAACGCTGACGCAACAAAAACAAAAAGAAGGTAACAACAAAATGACATTCTCCAAAATCGCACTGCCACTCGCACTCCTCGGCTCCATCGCAGTTGGCGCAACTTCTGCCAGCGCAATCGGTGTTTATAACCCGCTGAACGACAGCTCTCCCGATGCCATGACACCTGGTTACACCGGCCTGGCCAAAGATTTGGCCGACCCTATCCGCAAATAATTGCGCATACCTTTTGATCGTCAGCGCATTCCCTCCCGGCGCTGATGGTCACCCCAAACAAAACAGACAAAAACAAGGAATAAGAAAAATGACTGTTAAACAATTCGCACTGCCACTCGTCCTGCTCGGCTCCATCGCAATCGGCGCAACTGCTGCCAATGCCATCGGCGTTTACAATCCAACCAATGACACTTCCCCTGATGCCATGACACCTGGTTACACCGGCCTGGCTAAAGATTTGGCCGACCCTATTCGCAAATAATTGCGCATAAACTCTGATTGTCAGGGCGCCCCTCCCTAGCCCTGACGATCAGCCCAAACAAAACAGACAAAAACAAGGAATAAGAAAAATGACTGTTAAACAATTCGCACTGCCACTCGCCCTTCTCGGCTCCATCGCAATCGGCGCAACTGCTGCCAACGCAATCGGTGTTTACAACCCAACTAATGACAGCTCCCCCGATGCCATGACACCTGGCTACACTGGCTTGGCCAAAGATTTGGCTGATCCCATTCGCAAATAATTACGCATAAACTCTGATCGTCAGTGCTCTGCTCCCACCCCCAAGGCCGTTGCCCTGGCGATCAAAGAAAATTTAGGTGACGTGAAACAACAATAAAAATAATGTTCGTCGCCCACCTTGATAGCCTCTCGCATTGCGGGAGGCTTTCTTTTGTCAGTTGGATTTAACTCAGATGATCTGACAGCGGTTTTGCCGCGCCCAAACGGGTGAGAATTTCCTCGGTTTGCGCTTTGGCCTTATCGCTCCACGACGCGGTTTTGGAGCCGATCAGATTGGCCTCTGACTTCAAAATAATGCCGTCATCCAGAATTTTCAGATGATTGGCAAAAAGTGTTGAGCCAGTGCTGGTGATATCGACGATGATATCGGCGGACCCGGCAGCGGGCGCGCCTTCAGTAGCGCCAAGACTTTCCACAATGCGGTAAACGCCAAGGCCATGCTTGGCAAAATAAGCCTGGGTCAGCATCCAGTATTTGGTGGCAACGCGCATGCGGCGACCATAGGAACGTCGAAAATCTGCGGCGACATCATCAAGATCTTCCATCACATGCACATCGACCCAGCTATCCGGCACGGCGACAACGACATCGGCAAAGCCAAAACCAAGCGGCATCAGCATCGCGATTTTCTCATCCACCAGGCGCAGGGTTTCGCGCACAAGGTCTTCGCCGGTTATGCCCAGATGAATTGAGCCGCGCATGGCCTCGCGGGCAATCTCGCCTGCGGACAGGAATGAGATATCAACCGCCTCGCCGTTGGAAAGCCCGGTTAGTTTGCCAAAATAGCTGCGTGATGAACCATCGGATTCAATGCAGAACCCGGCATTGGTGAATACCGCTTCGGCCTGTTCTTTAAGACGACCTTTTGAGGGTATGGCCAGCACAAGATTGCTCATGAGCGCGCCTCCTGCCACTTTGGAAGTCTATCGAGCCAAAGGGAAAAACCAACGGCTGGCACGGGATGCGGCGCACCCAGAATTTCCATCAGGCGATCATAGCGCCCACCACCGGCAACTGGCTGTGTTGCGTCATCGATAAACACCTCAAAGACAAAACCGGTGTAATAATCCAGCGGCCTTGCAAAATTGGCGGCGAATTGGAGATCGACAGAAACGGCCTTGCTTCTTTTATCGTGCAGATGAGACAGGCGTTCCGCGTAAGCTATTAGGCGCTCACCAAAAGATACGTTGTGCTCGCTCTCAAACTTTTTGAACACATCGGCCATGCTATCGGCAGCGCCTTTGAGCGAGGAAAACGCCAAAATGATTGTCTTGGCCCGCGCACGGTTTTTGTCGCTGAGACCATAATCCTGCGTGCCATAGGTTTGCATATAACGCTGGGCGATGGCTTGCGGACTGCGCCCGGCAGATCGCGACAGGCCATGGCTTTGCATCATTGTTGTCAGCGCATCCGTCAGCTTGGCTTCATCGCCGGCAAATTCTTGCAGCTCATCGGGCAATTTGCCGGTATCGGCCGCATTGGGCAGCAAAATGCGGTTTAAATCTTTTTCGCTCAAGCCCCTTCCATAAGCGCGGATCAAGCGTTGTTGTAGGCTGTCTGGTAATTGCAGCGAGACCAGCAATTGCTGGAATAATGAAGGATCACCCAGCTTCAGCGTTAGTTTGCTGTCCGGGTTTGGCAGCGCGGCGGCTTCCAGCGCGATGGCCATGATGTCGCCGTCTTCGACACCGGGTTGCTCGGTGCGACCAAGGTGCTCAACACCGGCTTGCAAAAATTCATCGGAGGCGTTTTTTCTGTGGCGAAAGACAGGACCCAAATAGCCATAGCGGCGCGGCAAATCAGAGCCGGAGCGCAAATGTTGCAGGCAAACCGGAATGGTGAATTCGGGGCGCAGGCACATTTCTTCACCCGCCGGGCCGCTGGTGATGAACATACGGCGGCGCAAATCCTCACCCGCCGTTTCCAGAAACGGATCAGCGGATAGCAGAATATCGCTTTTTGCGGCGACACAATCATGGGCCGCAAACAGTTTTGTAAATTCAGCTTCCAGCAGATCGGTTTGGGGCGTATCGGGCATGGGCTTAGCTCTGTTGCACGCGGGCCAGAACCGCTTTCACTTCTGCGATCAAATCTGCGCGGGCAATGGTTTTTTGGCCTGGGTTTTTGGCGCGCCATTCTTCATTGTCGGTGATATCCGCCGACAATTCCTTGCCAAGCATCAAATCTTTAATCTGGAGCTGGCCAGCTTCGCGCTCATCTGAGCCTTCGATGATAGCGACCGGCGAATTGCGCTTGTCGGCATAGGCCAATTGCTTGCCAAAGTTTTTGGGATTACCCAAGAACATTTCAGCGCGAATACCCGCATCGCGCAGCTCTTTGGTCATGGCCTGATAAGATACGAGTTGATCGCGATCCATCACCAGCACAACAACCGGGCCAAGTTGTTCGTAATCTTCCAACAAGCCCTTTTGGCGCAAAGCTGTTAGCAGCCGGGAGACGCCGATTGAAAAACCGGTTGCGGGCACAGCTTCGCCGCGAAAACGGCCAACGAGACCATCATAGCGGCCACCACCGGCAACGGAGCCGAACTGCACGACTTTGCCTTTTTCATTCTCGACTTCAAAGGTCAGTGTCGCCTCATAAACGGGGCCGGTATAATATTCCAGGCCGCGCACAATGTAGGGCGCGATAGCAATGCTGGTGCTGTCATAGCCAGATGCGGCGCTGAGTTGCGCAATGGTTTCCAGCTCGGCCACGCCCTCTGCAAAGCGGGCATTTTCCATGAAGCTGGATGCTTTTAGTTCAGTCAATGTCGCGGCGTTGGCATCTGCGGCGCTGCTTTCCAGATCGCGGAAATCAACAAAGCCCATCAGAGTTTCAATCTGATCATCGGAAAGCCCTGCGCCCTTGGTGAAATCGCCGCTTTCATCCAAACGGCCCTCGCCCAAAAGCTTTTTGACCTCTTCAACCGGGAACTTGTCCAGCTTGTCGATGGCGCGCAGCACAGAGAGGCGCACACCGGCATTTTCATCGCCCGCAAGACCGGCGCTTTCCATCACACCATCAAGCAGTTTGCGGTTGTTGACGTTGATAATAAAATCATCGCGTTTCAGGCCCAAAGCGCTGAGCGTATCAACGGCCATCATGCAAATCTCGGCATCCGCTGCAACCGATGCAGTGCCAACGGTATCGGCATCAAATTGCATAAATTGGCGGAAGCGGCCAGGGCCTGGCTTTTCATTACGGAACACCCAACCAGAGCGATAGCTGCGGTATGGCTTTGGCATATCCTGATAGTTTTCAGCGACATAGCGCGCAAGCGGCGCGGTTAAATCATAGCGCAGGCTCATCCACTGCTCGTCATCATCCTGCAAGGAAAACACACCGGCATTAGGGCGGTCTGTGTCCGGCAAAAACTTGCCGAGCGCATCGGTAAACTCGAACATGGGCGTTTCCACCGGATCGAAACCATACAGCTCATAAACTTTGCGGATATTTTCCATCATCGCAGTAGCAGCACGGATTTCAACGGCACTACGATCGGCAAATCCGCGTGGTTTGCGCGCTTTAACCTTGGTGGGCTTCTTTTTGGCTTTGTTGCTCATGAAATACGCTTGTCTTTTGTGCGCAATGACCGCGCTTTTCTAGGGTTATGGCCTCTTAAACCATTGCTTTGCTGCCAGCAAGCCAGATCACTGCCCAGATTGCAGACATGATTACCTGCCCAAAGCTATTGCCAAGAAGGCAACACGCCGAGTTTTTGCGCCAGCTTGGTCAGGTAGCTCAGCCAGATAAACAGACAAACCAGTGACATCAGCGTCATGGCAATATCGCTGATGAATGATGAGAGCGATAAACCATCGGACTGGCCGCTGGCCAAAATCAAAATCAACAAGGGGGCATAAATCAGCACCGACATGCCAAAAATAGGTGCCTCATGCCCGCGCGTTGCTTTTCTGATATCAGCAAAGCCCTGTGATCTGTCGCCCAGTGCCAATAACGGAATCAAAACAGAGTATTTCAGGATTGTCGCAGAAACATACAGGCTTACCGGCACGACCAAGATGATAAGCGAAAGGGGGAAAACATCAGCTATTTTAAAGTAAAATACCACCCCGGAAACAACAGGAAAGACAGCAAGCAACGCAGCGGACTGAATGAAAAACAGCATCGCCAGCAAGCCGCCATTCCTGGAGAGATACTGGTTCAAAGGTGGGAAAATCTTGCCCCCCTTCATGACGCTGATCCAACGCTCGGCAATATAGGCATTGATCAGGGCATCCATGCCGGTTGCGAATATGCTTAAGGCTACCTGACTGGGACGCTCGGGTGCAATTTGCGCCACGAGAGACACGGCAACGATAATAGCCATGAAAGCAATGACGGGGAATTTGGCAATCTGCACCCCAGTCTGCCATGACTTCCGGCATTGCTGGATGGACTCGAAATACAAATCTAAATGCTTAAAATTGGGCTTCATATAAAAACTATTTTTTGGTTTCCGGTCGCGTAAAATTGGCTCGGGCCTGCTCCACTTTTGCGCGGCAAACACACCCTTCCAAATGATCGTTTACCAAACCCATGGCCTGCATAAAAGCATAGACTGTCGTTGGACCAACAAAAGACCAGCCGCGCTTCTTCAAATCTTTCGAAACCCGGGTGGAAATATCAGTTTTTCCCAGCTCGGACAACGCCGCATGGTTTATTTTCTTGGGCCGATCTTTGATGCCCGGCTCCTGCGCCCAAAAATAGGCAGCCAGAGAGCCAAATTCATCCTTCATCTCAATAGCGCGTGCGGCATTGTTGATGGTTGAGCGAATTTTGCCCTGATGGCGCACAATACCGGCATCATTCAGCAGGCGCTGAACATCACCCTCATCAAAGGCTGCAAGTTTGGTAACCTCAAAATTGGCAAAGGCAGCTCTAAAATTCTCTCGCTTGCGCAAAATGGTCAGCCATGAAAGCCCGGATTGAAAACCTTCCAGGCAAATTTTCTCAAACAACCGGCGGTCATCGGTCACCGGAAAGCCCCATTCGGTATCGTGGTACAACAGATAATCATCTTTATTGCCGTGCCACCAGCAGCGGATGATGCCATCTGGTCCCTTGATTAAGCCTTCTGGTAAGCCCTCTGGTGTATTTGCGCTCATCGATGGCTCCATAATGATTAGATGTTTGGGAAATTGAAAGAACAGCCAAACCTGATTCTACTGCAAATACAAGTACGGCCACACCTGAAAAGGCGCGGCCGTACTTGTATGCTGACAGTATGTTGTCAGTTATGCAGAAAGATG
>NVXB01000086.1 GCA_002746425.1 Hyphomicrobiales bacterium
CCGGCCAATATTTCGATATTCTGGGCACTGATTTGCTGCGTCTTTGTCTACATCCTCATTTGGCGCACCCGCCTTGGCTATGAAATGCGCACCTTTGGTTACAGCCAAACAGCCGCGATTTATGCCGGTATTTCACCCACTAAAATCATTGTCGTGACCATGCTTATCTCCGGCGCGCTTGCCGGGATGATGGCGCTTAACGAGGTGATGGGCGCTGCGCAGCGGCTGCAGGATAATTTTACTGCAGGCTACGGGTTTGTGGGTATTGCCGTTGCGCTGATGGGACGCTCGCATCCGATTGGCATCGTGCTGGCGTCGGTGTTGTTTGGCATCTTGTATCAGGGCGGCGCAGAGCTGGCCTTTGCCATGCCTGCCATCACCCGCGATATGATCGTCGTTATTCAGGGGCTTGTCATTTTGTCTGCAGGGGCGCTTGAACATATGTTCCGCCCGACCTTGATAAAAATATTTGCCGGGCGCGATCCCGAGCCAGCACCAGCGGAATAGGAGGCAGATATGGAAGAACTATTGTTCAAACTGCCATTGTTACTGGATTCCATGGTGCGTCTGTCAGTGCCGCTATTGTTTGCCGCCCTTGCCGGGTTGTTCTCCGAGCGCTCCGGTATCTTTGATATTTCTCTTGAGGGCAAAATGCTGGCGGCAGCTTTTGCTGCCGGTGCGATGGCTTATGTCGCCGATTCGGCCATGATCGGGCTTTTGGCGGCGATTGTGGTATCCGTCGCCTTGGCGCTGGTGCATGGCTTTGCCTCCATCACCCAGCGCGGCAATCAGATTGTATCGGGCGTTGCCATTAATTTTGTCGCCCTTGGGCTGACGGTATTATTGGGGCAATCCTGGTTTTCCGAAGGTGGGCGAACGCCGCAATTGACCGATAATGGCCGTTTTCGTGAAATCACCTTGCCCTTTGCCGATCAACTGGCCGATGTGCCGCTTCTTGGCTCGCTCTATAGCGGCATTATCTCGGGGCATAATTTGCTGGTCTATGTCGCGTTTTTTGCGGTGCCTTTGTCATGGTGGGTCTTGTTCCGCACCCGCTTTGGCCTGCGCCTTCGCGCTGTTGGCGAAAACCCCGCTGCGGTGGATACCGCCGGTATCTCGGTGATTTGGCTGCGCTATCGCGCGGTGATCATTTGCGGTATTTTCTGCGGGTTTGCCGGGGCTTATTTGTCCATCGCTCAAGCGTCGGGTTTCACCAAAGACATGACCGCCGGTCGCGGCTTTATTGCCTTGGCCGCGCTTATCTTTGCCAAGTGGAAGCCGGTACCGGTGATGATGGCGTGTCTGCTGTTTGGTCTGTTGCAGGCTATTCCCATCCAGTTTCCGCAAATCGAGTTGCCGGGCATTGGCATTGTACCGGGCCAGGTCATGCAGGCCCTGCCTTATGTGCTGACTGTGGTGTTGCTCGCCGGGTTTATTGGCAAGGCCATACCGCCTAAAGCGGGCGGCGTGCCATATGTGAAAGAGCGTTAGACATGTCGCAGGACCTTTTTGAGGCGGCGCTTAAAGCGCGCGACAAAGCCTATGCGCCCGCCTCGCATTTTTCTGTGGGTGCCGCCATTCGCGGGTCTAATGGCAAAATTTACGCGGGCTGCAATATCGAGAACGCCTCCTACCCCGAAGGCTGGTGCGCCGAGACCTCCGCCATCTCGCATATGATCATGGATGGCGAGCAGGTGATCACCGAGGTTTGCGTGATTGGCACCGGCGATGTGTTTTGYACCCCCTGCGGYGGTTGYCGCCAAAGRCTGTTTGAATTTGCCGAACCACAGACACTGATCCATATAGCCAAGGACGCAGGCATCGTCGAAACCTTCAAATTGGAAGTTTTGCTGCCTGCCGGATTTAAGCTGGAAAAGCCATGATGCACACCACTGATGATGAACCCTTCACAGCAGCGCAAGAAGCYAAAGATGCCTTGGCAGTTGTACGCAGTAAAACCCAGCGTAATTACCGCGTCGGCCTCGTTTTAGGCTCCGGCCTTGGCAGCCTGGCCGATGCCATTGAAAACCGCGTCGAAATCCCCTTTGAAGACCTTCCAGGCTTCCCRCATTCTGGCGTTTCCGGCCATGCTGCTGCCCTGATTGCRGGCGATTTGGCCGGTGTSCCRGTGGTGYTGTATTCGGGCCGTGTGCACTATTATGAACAAGCYAATGCCGCCGCCATGCGCACSCCYATCGCATTGCTTAARGCMTTGGGGTGTRACACTTTATTGCTCACYAAYTCYGCCGGGTCCCTGCAYGAAGATATGGGSCCAGGATCGGCCATGATCATCACKGAYCAYATCAATTTCTCCGGCTCAAACCCGCTTTTTGGCGAGCCGACCGACCGCCGCTTTGTTGGCCTCACWGAAACKTATGATRGCGCGCTGCGCGGTATGATTGAGGCCGTCGCCAAAGACGAGGACATAAAGATCCATCAAGGCGTCTATATGTGGTTCAGTGGCCCCTCATTTGAAACGCCTGCCGAGATTAAAATGGCAAGAATATTTGGCGCGGACGCGGTCGGCATGTCCACCGTTCCCGAAGCCATTTTGGCCCGCTTTTTTGAGATGCGGGTTGTCGCCATTTCGGCCATCACCAATTTGGCCGCAGGCATGACGGGGCAGGAGCTGTCCCACGACGAAACCAAAGAAAATGCCCCCAAAGCGGCAGAAAAGCTGAAGAAACTGATCGCTGGTACCCTTAAGGAAATCGCAAAAACATGACCAATGAGCTAAGTAATTCAGACGCAAAAGCATCGGATGCCGTGATAGAAGCCTTGTGCACAAGTGCCAAATCCGCCGACAATATCGCGGCTGTTTGCGTGCATTCCAATGCACTTGCTGTCGCCAAGCAACACCTGGCCGGCAGCGCCATTAAACTCGCCGCAATTCTTAATACTGAGGGCAGCGAAAAGACTCTCGATCTGGAAAAGCAAGCTGCAGAAGCTGTCGCGAATGGCGCCGATGAAATCGAAATGGTCTTGCCATCAAAAATCTTCACTTCCGGGCGACCCGGCTACACAGAAACCCAAATCATCCGCGTCAAACGCGCCTGCGGTGGCACACCTTTAAAAATCGTTCTGGAAACCGCAGAACTGGATGGCACGACAGGCCTGAAAGCCGCAGCAATCCTCGCTTTGGAAGCTGGCGCTGACTTGCTGAAATCAACATCTGTGGGCGACCAAGCTACGACAGATATTCTGTTATCTTCCATCACTAGCGCAGGCAAACATGCCGGTTTGCGCACCAGCGCGACTGTCTAATCCAGGAAAATCATATGAACTATCTGCCGCAGGAAATCATTCGCAAAAAGCGCGATGGGAAAGTTTTGGATGCGGGAGAAATTGATTTTTTCATCCGCGGCGTTGCTGATAACAGCGTTAAGCCGGAGCAGATTTCCGCCTTCGCTATGGCGGTGTTTTTTCGCGATATGAACATGGAAGAGCGCGTCGCCCTTACCAAAGCCATGCGCGATAGCGGCGATGTGCTGGATTGGTCTGATTTGCCAGGACCCGCGCTTGATAAACATTCATCCGGCGGTGTTGGCGATAATGTGTCGCTTATGCTCGCGCCTCTGATCGCGGCTTGCGGCGGTTTCGTGCCGATGATTTCCGGGCGCGGCCTTGGCCATACGGGTGGTACGCTTGATAAATTCGATGCTATTCCCGGCTACCAGACAAGCCCAGACAACGCTTTATTCCGCAAAACTGTTCGCGAGGTTGGTTGCGCTATTATTGGCCAAACCGCAAATCTCGCCCCAGCGGATAAAGTCATTTACGGCATTCGCGATGTCACCGCTACGGTGGAATCCGAAGCGATGATTACGGCTTCCATCCTGTCCAAAAAACTGGCCGCTGGCCTCTCCGTGCTGGTTATGGATGTCAAATGCGGCAACGGCGCTTTCATGGCCAACGAGAAGCAAGCTTTTGGCTTGGCGCATTCTCTTGGCTCCGTCGCCAATGGCGCGGGCCTGCCAACCTTGGCGCTGATCACCGATATGAACCAGCCCTTGGCCGATGCGGCGGGCAATGCCGTTGAGGTGCAAAACGCTGTCGATTTCCTCACCCGCGCCCGGCCCATGCCACGATTGGAAAAAGTGGTGATGTCGCTATGCGCCGAAATGCTGGTGCTGGGTGGTTTGCAGGAAAACATCAAAGCCGCGCACGAAGCGCTGCAAAAAGCCTGGCAATCTGGCAAGGCCGCCGAGATTTTCGACAAGATGGTTGCCTGCCTTGGCGGTCCCGTTGGTTTTATCGAAAACGCCAAAACCCATTTGCCGCAGGCTCCGATTACCCGCGATGTGTTTGCCAATGATAATGGGTTTGTTGCCTCCATCGATACCAGAGACGTTGGCCTTGCTGTGATCGGTCTTGGCGGCGGGCGCACCACGCCGCAGGATCAACTGGATTACTCTGTCGGCTTTTCAAACCTTCTTAGCGTTGGTGAAGCAGCAGATGGCCAAACACCGATCGGCCAAATTCACGCAGCTGATGAGGCCTCAGCTGATGCCGCAGAAGCAGCTCTGAAAGCGCATTATCATATTGCAGATACCGCACCAGATGCGCGCCCTGTCATCATTCATCGGCTGGCACCAGCAGATTTTTAACGCCCAGCATAATTTTGCAGCTGGCTGGTGTATGTGCCAAACTGAATGCCCTTATAGAATTGGAAAATTGCCATGGCGCGCGCATTTCTTATTGTTTTGGATAGTGTTGGTATTGGCGGCGCGCCCGATGCGCAAGTTTTTGGTGATGAGGGCGCGGATACGCTGGGCCATATTGCGACGGCCTGCGCCGCAGGGCAGGCGGATGGTGAAGGGCTGCGCTCTGGCCCACTCGCCCTGCCTCATCTCGACAAGTTAGGCCTTGGCGCTGCGGCAGAGCTTTCAGCCGGCTCACGCCCCACCGGGCTGGATTATCAAGGGCCTATCACTGGCGCATGGGGCGTTGCGCGCGAGGTTTCCAACGGCAAGGACACACCCTCTGGCCATTGGGAAATGGCGGGCGTACCTGTGCCATTTAACTGGGGCTATTTTCCCACCACAATACCGTGTTTCCCGGATGATTTGATCGCTGCCTTTGTTGAAAAAGCTGGCCTGCCCGGCATTTTGGGCAATAAGCATGCCTCCGGTACAACCATCATTGCAGAGCTTGGCGAAGAGCATATCCGCACCGGTAAACCGATTTGCTACGCTTCTGCTGATTCCGTGTTTCAAATTGCCTGTCATGAAAAGCATTTTGGCCTTGATCGCCTGTATGAAATCTGTGAAGTCGCGCGCGAACTGACCCGCGATATGATCATTGGCCGAATTATCGCGCGTCCTTTTGTTGGCGAAACGCCTGACGACTTCCTGCGCACCGGTAACCGTCATGATTACGCCATCGAGCCGCCGGAAGAAACGATCCTCGATCGGCTGAAAGAGGCGGGGCGGCAGGTGATTGGTGTTGGTAAAATATCCGATATTTTTGCGGCCAGAGGCATCACCAAATCTCTAAAGGGTAACGGCAATGCCGCGCAGTTTGACGCGTTGATGCAGGCCGAAAGCCTCGCCGGTGATGGCGATTTTGTTTTTGCCAATTTTGTCGATTTCGATAGCTTGTTTGGCCACCGCCGCGATGTGCCGGGTTATGCCAATGCGCTGGAGCAGTTTGATGCCATGTTGCCGCGTTTTCTCGATGTCATGCGCGATGGCGATTTGGCCATTATCACCGCTGATCATGGCTGTGATCCAACCTGGCGCGGTAATGATCACACCCGTGAGCAAGTACCCATTTTGGCGTTTGGGCCAGGCTTGGCGGAAACACCCATTGGCATTAGGCCCGTGTTTTCGGATATGGGCGAAACGATTGCTGCGCATCTTGGCATTGCGCCGGGCAAACACGGCACCAGTTTTTTATAGCGCGCAATCTGGGTGCCGCAAGAAATTGTACGAGCAGGAAATACTATGACGCTTTCCAATCTAGACCTTGTTGAACTCACAGGTTTTCGCCGTGCCCTGCACCAGCTTCCAGAACTGTCGGGCGAAGAAGATAATACAGCCAAAATGGTGCGCTCGTTTCTGGCACCTCTCTCGCCCGATGAGATCATCACCGACATTGGCGGCCACGGGCTTGCTGTGATCTTTAACGGCAAGACATCGGGCCCAACGCTGTTGCTGCGCTGCGAGCTGGATGGTTTGCCAATCACTGAGATTTCTGAGTTGGACTACACCTCCACCAACACCGGAAAAGGCCACCTTTGCGGCCATGACGGGCATATGGCGATTATCTGCGCTGTCGCTCGCATGTTGGCGCGTAAGCGGCCAGAAAGTGGGCGCGTGGTCTTATTGTTTCAGCCAGCAGAAGAAATTGGYGCGGGCGCGCGGGCCATTGTYAACGAYGCCAAGTTTGCAGCTATTCAGCCCGATTATGCTTTCGCTCTGCATAATCTGCCTGGCYTGCCATTGGGCCATGTGGAARTCAGRCCRGGCCCRATTGGYTGYGCCTCAAAAGGGCTGATTGTGACSCTGCGCGGCAAGACATCTCAYGCMGCAGCKCCTGARGATGGTATTTCACCGCGCAAGGCCATGAGCGCAATCATGGATGTKTTTCAGGARCAGAGYGAGGGTGMTCTGTCCGATGAARAGAATTATGCGCTGATCACCATTGTGCATGCCAAATTGGGCGAGCCCGCYTTTGGYGTTTCTCCGGGCGAAGCYGAAATYTGGGCGACRYTGCGCTCGGTKTCCGATGAGCGCATGGCAAAATTGGTTGCCACCTGYGAAGCGCARGCGATGCAATTGGCGCAAGCYCATCARYTRGAGATCAGCTTTRARTATGAYGATGAATTCGTYGCYTCAGTKAATGAYTTRGATGCAACGAAACTGGTTGAAGCWGCATTGGATTTAGAAARCRTCCCGCACACATTGCAGGAAACGCCCAAAGCATTTTCTGAGGATTTTGGTTTGTTCAGCCATCAYAGYAAAGCYGCGATGTTTTTTCTGGGTTCGGGCAAAAACTAYCCGCARTTGCAYAACCCGGATTATGATTTTCCWGATGAGCTYATTGCCATTGGCAGYCGAGCYTTTGACAGGYTGGTCCGCACAATRCTCGGTTAAAATCTGAGAAGAGGYCTGGCAGAAAAGCWGATCAGCGTTTTGTGCGCACCCGCACAATAACTTCWACGCGRGTRATTTCCATGCCCTCTGGCGGGGCTGGCAATGCGCCAAGTTGAAATGTCTCTGAAGGAATATCGATCACCATCTGCTCATCTTCCACGAAAAAATGGTGATGATTGGTRACATTGGTATCGAAATAGGTTTTTGCGCCCTCAACCGGCACAGCACGYARCARGCCAGCYTCRGTGAACTGATGCAAGGTRTTATAGACCGTYGCCAGAGACACTTTTATCGCCGCGCGYTCKGCTTCTTCATGCAGRACTTCYGCGCTGATATGGCGATCACCCTTKGAAAACARCAGCGATGCCAAGGCAACGCGCTGGCGTGTCGGGCGCAAATAATGCTCGCGCARCAACTCAACAACACCGCTTTCAGMGYTTAAWTCARCGGCTGAATCCGGGCTTATATTCRTCTGTTCATGGAAAGTTTCGGCCATTGACCGTGGTCCTGCTGTGTGCTTGCGCAATGTWATGTGTGGACAATARGCATTTTACCCRAAAATCGCAAGTTTGCTGTGGCCAGGAAATCGTATTAATCCATACAATCGCCCTTTTCGCGGAACACGCTGTGTGCTAGTCACGACCTCAATTTTTCAGCATACTGGTTCGGCGAGTCTTCGCGGCAATCTTTGTGCKAGYTTTGTCGCCGGAATAACCAACAGGGAATATTATCTGTGAGTGATAATCAGACACCAATCATCCGCCCTTCATCCTACGATAAGGATGCCATTCTGGAATGCGGACATGGCCGCCTGTTTGGCCCGGGCAATGCGCAATTGCCTTTGCCGCCAATGCTGATGTTTGATCGCATTACCTCCATCTCTGAAGAGGGCGGCGAGCATAATAAAGGCCATATTCGTGCCGAGCTYGATGTCAATCCTGACTTGTGGTTYTTCAAATGCCATTTCGAAGGCGATCCCGTGATGCCAGGTTGCCTTGGGCTTGATGCACTTTGGCAAATGCTGGGCTTTTATCTGGGCTGGCTGGGCGAGCCGGGCCGTGGCCGCGCGCTTTCTGTGGGTGAGGTAAAATTCACCGGCATGATCACGCCCGACGTTAAACTCGTGGAATATGGCATTGAAATTCGCCGCGTTATGCGCTCGCGGCTCAAATTAGGTATCGCCCATGGCTGGTTAAAGGCTGATGGCGAAACTATATACCAGGCAAAGGACCTGCGCGTTGGCCTCTTCCAAAGCGAAGAATAAAACGCAAAACGTCCAAAATATCCCTGGCTTCAATTACAAAGGAACGTGGCCATGAAACGTGTTGTCGTGACCGGAATCGGTATTGTATCTTCCATTGGCAATAATCAAACAGAAGTGCTGGACAGCCTGAAAAATGCGCGCTCCGGCATAACCAGCTGTCAAGAATATATTGATCTGGGCTTTCGTTGTCAGGTCCATGGCATGCCGACGGTTGATCCGCTGCCGATGGTAGATCGCCGCGCCGCGCGCTTTATGGGCAAGGGTTCCGCATGGAACTGGATCGCCATGAAGGAAGCCATTGAGGATTCCGGCCTGGAAGAAAGCGATGTTTCCAATCCGCGTACCGGCATCATTATGGGCTCTGGTGGTCCATCAACCAGAACTATTCTGGAAGCTGCAAACATCACGCTGAAGAACAATTCGCCAAAACGCATCGGCCCCTTCGCCGTGCCCAAGGCGATGTCTTCAACTGCGTCGGCCACTTTGGCCACGCCGTTCAAGATTAAGGGCGTCAACTACTCCATCTCGTCGGCCTGTGCGACATCCAATCATTGTATTGGTAACGCGTACGAGACCATTCAAATGGGCAAGCAGGACATTATTTTTGCTGGCGGCAGTGAGGATCTGGAATGGTCCATGTCCAATCTCTTCGATGCCATGGGCGCGATGACCAGCAAACACAATGATACGCCCGCAACGGCGTCGCGCGCTTATGACGTAAGCCGCGATGGATTTGTTATTGCTGGCGGTGCCGGTGTGCTGGTTCTGGAAGAGCTGGAGCATGCCAAGGCACGCGGTGCAAAAATTTATGGCGAAGTTGTTGGCTACGGCGCAACATCTGATGGCCATGACATGGTTGCCCCATCTGGCGAAGGCGCGGCTCGCTGCATGCAGCAGGCGCTGGCAAATGTTGAAGGCACGGTGGATTATATCAACACCCACGGCACCTCAACACCGGTTGGCGATTCCAAGGAAATGAGCGCCATCAAAACCGTTTTTGGTGATGACATTCCGTTTATCTCTGCAACCAAATCTCTGACCGGCCACTCTTTGGGCGCCACCGGGGTGCAGGAATCGGTTTATTGCCTGTTGATGATGAAGAACAGTTTCCTAACAGAAAGTGCTCACATCACAGAGCTTGATCCAGAATTTGAAGGCATTCCAATTCTGCGTGAGCGCAAAGATATGGATGTTAATCTGACGCTGACAAACTCGTTCGGCTTTGGTGGCACCAACGCCACGCTTGTATTCCGCCGCGAAGTGTGAGGACTAAACTTGAGCACCACAACAACTGAACTTCCCGTATCTRCCGCTGGTTTGATGCGCGGAAAACGCGGCCTGATTATGGGCGTTGCCAATGATCATTCCATTGCCTGGGGCATTGCCAAGGCGCTGCATGCTGAGGGCGCAGAACTGGCCTTTACCTATCARGGYGAGGCCTTTGGCCGCCGGGTAAARCCGCTGGTGGAAAGCGTTGGCTCCGATACGCTGCTGCCATGCGATGTGGATGACATAGCCAGCGTTGATGCGGTGTTTGATGCCTTGAAGGAAAAATGGGGCTCTATCGACTTTATTGTCCACGCCATTGCGTTTTCCGACAAGAATGAGCTGAAAGGCAAATACGCCGACACCAGCCGCGAGAATTTCTCCAAAACCATGGTGATTTCTTGCTTCTCCTTCACGGAAATTGCCAAACGCGCGGCAGCCATCATGCCCAATGRYGGYTCYATGYTGACRYTGACYTATGGCGGCGCAACCCGCGTYATGCCCAATTACAACGTTATGGGCGTTGCCAAGGCTGCGCTTGAAGCAAGCGTGCGCTATCTGGCCGATGATTTTGGCGGCGATGGTATTCGCGTTAAYGCCATTTCAGCGGGTCCTGTGCGCACCCTGGCCGGTGCTGGTATCACCGATGCCCGTCTGATGTAYGACTTTCAAGAGCGAAACAGYCCGCTGCAGCGCAACGTAACGATTGAAGATGTTGGTGGCAGTGCACTCTATYTGCTGTCAGAYCTTTCGCGCAGTGTCACYGGYGAAATTCACTTYACTGATAAYGGYTACAACATTCTTTCCATGCCAAAACTGGAAGAATTGAAGGCTATGAAGGGGTAAGGGCACACCACTTTAGCCCTATTCCTTCATCTGCCCCTTGCCGAAACCATAAAACARGCTCATATTGCACTGCAATATAAGTGYGGAATTTTCCGCATGCAGTGAAAGTTTGTGCTTTGCCGTTTTATCACATGTATGAAATGAACCATGCCGCCGTCGCTCCTATGCGTGCGTTGGCCGATGCGACACAATTATTTTATCGCAATCCGCTCAATCCCCTGGCTCAAACCCAATKKGGCAAAACSATTGCKGCKRGCTGYGARYTGTTTGARCGCACCACWCGGCGYTATGCAAAGCCAGAGTTTGGCCTTAACGCCACGACAATAAACGGCGTAGAAGTGCCGGTTGTTGAAAATGTGGTTTGGCAAAAACCGTTTTGCGATCTGATCTGCTTTGAGCGCAGCAGCGCATCCCGCGATGCAGACGCACCGGCAGAGCAAAAGCTGCTGATAGTCGCGCCGATGTCCGGCCACTACGCAACATTGCTGCGCGGCACGGTGGAAGCCATGCTGCCGCATCATGATGTCTATATCACCGACTGGACCGATGCCCGCGCCGTGCCCACCAGCGATGGCAAATTCGATTTGGATGATTACATCGATTACGTCATCGAGATGCTGCATTACCTTGGCGAAGGCGTGCATGTCATGGCTGTGTGCCAGCCATCTGTGCCAGTGCTTGCGGCAGCGGCCGTGATGGATGCTGCCAATGACCCGGCGTTGCCTGCCTCAATGACATTGATGGGCGGGCCAATCGATACCCGCATCAATCCAACAGCCGTTAACAAGCTGGCTGAGGAAAAAGATCTTAGCTGGTTTAAAAACAACGTCATCATGACGGTGCCATTTCCCAATCCTGGAGTTATGCGCTCGGTCTATCCCGGCTTTTTGCAGCTTTCAGGCTTCATGAGCATGAATCTGGACCGGCATGTATCTGCCCATAAAGAGTTTTTCAGCCATTTGGTTGAAGGCGATGGGGATTCTGCCGACAARCATACGTCTTTCTATGATGAATAYATGGCCGTCATGGATTTGACCGAGGAGTTTTATCTGCAAACGGTTGAAGTGGTGTTCATGACCCATGATCTGCCGAGAAACCAGATGACCCATCACGGCGAGCGGATTGATYTAAGAGCRATCAAGAACATYGCGCTGATGACCGTTGAAGGCGAGAACGACGAYATTTCYGGYGTTGGCCAGACGGAAGCCGCTCACACATTATGTGTGAATTTGACCGACGATATGCGGGCACATTACATGCAGCCCAAAGTCGGCCATTATGGCGTGTTCAACGGCTCGCGTTATCGCGCTGAAATTGCGCCGCGGATACGTGATTTTATGGCAACTCACAACAAAAACTCGTCAACACCACCTGCAAAAGCTTCTGTTGCTGAGACCAAGCCTGCACCCAAAGCGTCTATTGCGAGCAAAACGGAAGCGAACCTGTCTGATTTGCTGTTGTCCAAACCTCAGGGTGCGGCTGATGATTTGAAGAAGGTTACTGGTCTTGGTCCAAAGTTTGAAACTATTTTGAATCAGCTTGGCATTTTCCATTATTTTCAAATTGCCCGCTTGAGTGATAAACAAATTGCGGAGTTGGATGACAAACTGCCATTCAAGGGCCGAATTGTGCGAGACAATTGGGTTCAACAGGCCGAAGCCTTGATGAGTGCAGCGGTTACTGTCTAATCGGAGTATCGCCAACAGATGATGTTCGGCCGTAAAATACCGGACAAACAGGCCAGCTTGTTGATGCTGGATATTGGCGATACCAACATTGCAGTTGAGCTGCGCCCCAACTCGCGTGCCAAACGCTATATTTTGAAACTTGATTCCAAGCAGCGCCGCGCCATTGTTACGGTGCCGCGCGGCGGCACGCGCAAGCAGGCTATTCGCTTTGCGCAGGATCAGGCTCAATGGATTTTGGAGCGCCTTGGGCAGTTGGAAGAGCCTATTGCCTTTGCGCCGGGCAATATCATTCCTCTGCGCGATGTGCCGCACACACTGGTTTCAACCGGCAAGGCGCGCGGTCTTGCAAAGCAGGTTTTGGCACAAGAACCTGAACTTCATATCTCTGGCTCTGATGAACATTTTTCGCGCCGGGTTTTGGACCATCTCAAAAAAGAAGCGCTTGGCGATTATCGCAAGCGGGTTGCCGAACATGCGCGTGCCTTAAATGTCAAACCAAGCGCTATACGCTTGCGTGACGGCAAAACCCGCTGGGGCTCATGCTCGTCTAATGGCACTTTAAGCTTCTCCTGGCGGCTCATACTGGCCCCACCAGACACGTTGAACTATCTTGCCGTCCATGAGGTGGCACATTTACGCGAGATGAACCACGGCGCCCAATTTTGGGCACATGTGGAAACCCTGTGCCCAGATTATGAAATTCACCGCCATTGGTTGAGAGAAGAGGGTTCTGGCCTGTGGCGTTATGGAATTGCTACATAGAGCACTTAGGCTCTAATCTGGCCGCACCCCGGATTTAGTTCGGGGTCTTCAGCTTGGTCAATTGAACCGGCACACCCCCAACTTGCGCCATACCATCATCGTGACAGCGCAATAGATCCCGGCTCAAGGCCGGGAAAGGGTGGTGATGTCGGTGTCTCAATCTCACAGTCACAGTATTTGATCAGAAATATCACGCCACTCACCGTTCATTTCTGCAATCAGTGTATCTTTCCACTGACGTCGCCAACGTTTGATTTGACGTTCACGAAGCTGAGCGGATGATAGATCATCATGGTATTCGTATCACACCAGCTTTGTGATGTGATATTTACGCGTATGGGCAAGGGTTGCCTTAGCTTTATGTTGTTCAATGCGATTGCTTAAATCGACTGTTGATCCGACATAAATTGCGCCATGTGGGCTTGATGCAAGGATGTAAACAAAAGCTGGCATCGCAGAATTAGCGTTTAGAATAGCGTCGGAAACAACCCTGATAGTTTTATCATTGACGAACCAACTATCCTCCTACTCATTCCCCGGCCTTGAGCCGGGGTCCTCAGTATCATCATTCCAACCAGAGACTAAACCCGGTGCCACATCTACATTGCGATTGAGCTGAAGACCCCGGCTCAAGGCCGGGGAATGGGCTTGGTGGAAGGTTGCCTTATCCACGTAATTGTCCGCCGGTAGCTTTCTCAACGGCTGCAACAATAGAAGCGCTAACGGCTGAAATTTCTTCGTCCGTCAGTGTTTTATCGCGGGGCTGTAATGTCACTTCAATGGCGAGGGATTTTGTGCCCTCTTCCATGCGCCCGCCTTCATAAACATCGAACAGAGATACACCGCTGATCAGCTTTTTGTTAGCAGAGCGTGCCGCCCGCAGCAGCTTGTCAGCGTTAACATCTGATGACACCACAAAGGCGAAATCACGCGATACAGGCAGCAATTCTGGTAAATCCAGCACCGGGCGGGTGCGTGAGGTTTTGGTGCGCGGCTTGGGCAGGCTTTCCAGAATAATCTCAAAACCAACGATCGGGCCATCAACATCCAGCATTTTTAAAACCGCCGGGTGCAACTCGCCAAAAGTGCCAAAAATCTGTTTTGGACCGAGTTGAATACGGCCAGAACGACCAGGGTGATACCAGCTTGGCGCTTCGGCCACGACCTGCAGATTAGCGACAGGTGCGCCCAGCTCTGCCAGAACGGCAAAGGCATCTGCCTTGGCATCAAACACATCGACATTGCGCGCAGCACCGCGCCAATCGCGGCCCTCATGGGTGATTTGAACCGCACCGCGGCGAACACCAGTCGCGCCGGTTTTCTGCTGGTCAGCTTGATCACCGGCAAAAATTTGGCCAACTTCAAACAGCGCCAAATCATGGATGCCACGATCGGCATTGCGCTGCAAAGCGCTGAGCAGATTTGGCAGCAGGCTTGGACGCATATCCGACAAATCCGATGAGATTGGGTTGGCCAGTGCCAGTTCTTTCTGGCCGCCGCCAAACGCTTCCGCCTGATCCTTGGCTAAGAATGACCAGGTCACCGCTTCCAGCATACCGCGCGAGGCTAAAGCGCGGCGTGAGCGGCGCTCGCGGGTCTGGCGCACGGTTAGGATAGGCCCTTGCACATGGTCACCGCGCTCCAGCGGCTTGTGGGCAATCTCGTTGACACCGACGATGCGCATCACTTCTTCCACGATATCAGCCTTGCCATCGGTATCCACGTCGGGACGCCAGCTTGGCACGGAAATTTGCACAACATCGCCTGTGCCAGAAACACCAAAGCCAAGGCTTCCCAGAATTTCATTGGTGCGCGCAACAGTTACATCGAGGCCGGTCAGGCGTTTGATTTCCGAATAGGGGAAGTTGACGGTTTGGTTCGGTTGCGGCACCTCGCCGGAAACTTGCATATCGGTGGCTTCGCCGCCGCATAAGTCCAGCACCAGCTGGGTTGCCAATTCCAGGCCTGGCACCATGAAGGCCGGATCAACACCGCGTTCAAGGCGGAAGCGCGCATCAGAATTAATACCCAGATCCCGGCCTGTGCGGGCAATGGCTGCCTCATCCCAAAGCGCAGATTCGATCAGCACATTAACCGTGTCGGCAGAACAACTAGAAGCCTCACCGCCCATAATGCCAGCTAAGGATTCCAGACCGTTATCATCCGAAATCACGCAGATTTTGTCATTCACCGCATGGGCTTTTCCATCTAGCGTGAGGATTTTTTCACCCTCAACGCCTCGTCGCACCACCAGATTGCCAGCGACCTTATCGGCATCAAACACATGCAGTGGGCGGCCGCGATCATAGGTGACGTAATTGGTGATATCGACCAGCGCATTAATCGGGCGCAGGCCAATGGCTTTCAGGCGCTGCTGCATCCATTTTGGCGATGGGCCGTTTTTGATGTCGCGCACAAGGCGCAGGCCAAAAGCGGGGCAAAGAGACGCCGTATCACCAAAATCTAGCACGGCAGTAACCGGGCAGGGCCCGTTGCCTTTAACGGGCGCAATGGCTGCGCTCTTCTGTGTGCCAAGACCAGCTGCCGCCAAATCGCGGGCGATGCCTTCAATGCCCAGACAATCGGGGCGATTGGGCGTTACCGCAATTTCGATCATCGGATCATCAAGACCGGCATAGGCGGCGAAAGAGGAGCCAATTTCCAGATCGCCCGACAAATCGATAATGCCGTCATGCTCTTCGGAAAGCTCCAATTCGCGCTCGGAGCACATCATGCCAAAGCTTTCCACGCCGCGAATGGAGGACGCGCCAAGCGTCACATCAATGCCGGGCACATAGGTGCCAGGCCCAGCAAAAGCACCAAGCAGACCTGCGCGCGCATTGGGCGCGCCGCACACCACCTGCACGGGGTCACCGCTGCCCGTATCAACGGAAAGCACTTGCAGCTTGTCGGCATCGGGGTGACGCTCCGCGCTCAGCACTTTTGCGATAACGAAAGGCGCGTAGCGGGCGCGGTCATCGACCTCTTCCACTTCAAGGCCGATCATGGTCAGCGTTTCGACAATCTCGTCGAGCGAGGCGTTGGTGTCTAGATGGTCTTTCAACCAGGAGAGTGTGAATTTCATTGTGTCATCCCTGTCGGAATAGGGGCCTCAGCAGCAGGTAAAGCCTGCCAGCCATGGACCAGAGAAAAATCTTGTCGATTAATGGCAAACCAGTTGCCTTGATTGGATTGATCATGGCTGCGGGAAATTGCGACCCCGCGAAGGGCACACATCGCCAATGCACCGACGCCGCCATGGGCAACAATCAGAGCATCGCCATCAGGCGCATCCGCGTTGATCTTGGTGAGCGCTGCTATGATGCGGGTTTGCGCGTCAGCAGCACGCTCCCAACCGCGAATGCTGGTGTCGGGCTGCGCAAAAAACGCATCCACAATATCCCAGAATTCTGGCGGGGCGACATAGCCGGTGGCAGAACGATCATTCTCACCAAGTTCTTCCAGCTCAAATACTGGAAGGCCGAGCGCATCTTGCAAAATCTCGGCACCATCCTGCGCTTTGGTCTCGGTGGAGCACCAAATGCTGGTGGCTCCTTGCACCCAATTCGCCTGGCTGGTCGCAGCCATACGGGCGCGGCCAAGATCAGACAGCGGCCAATCGGGCACTGCCATATCCGGGTCAATCACCACTTCAGGATGGCTGATATAGATGAGATTGCCTTGCACCAAATCAATCCTTAGGCCCGGCTCAACCCGCCAAACAAGGTTGGCAAATCCAGCGGACGAAAGCCGTAATGCTCAATCCAGCGGGCATCGGCATCAAAGAAAGCGCGCAGATCGGGCATGCCGTATTTCAGCATGGCAATACGGTCGATCCCCATGCCCCAGGCAAAGCCCTGATATTCTGCCGGGTCCAACCCGCCAGCTTTCAGCACGTTGGGATGCAGCATGCCGCAACCCAAAATCTCCAGCCAATCATCGCCCTGACCGATCTTCACATTACCGCCGGAACGATCGCAGCGAATGTCGACTTCCAGAGAAGGTTCTGTGAACGGAAAGAAGCTGGGGCGGAAACGCATATCAACTTCCGGCACCTCAAAGAAGGCTTTGCAGAATTCGGCCAGCACCCATTTCATGGTGCCAACGGTTGAGGTTTTGTCGACAACAAGGCCCTCAATCTGATGGAACATCGGTGTGTGGGTCTGATCACTGTCACAGCGATAGGTGCGGCCAGGAATAACCACGCGAATGGGTGGCTCCTGCGCTTCCATCGTATGAATTTGCACCGGTGATGTGTGGGTGCGCAGCAACATGCGATCAGCCTGGGCCTCGCCCTCTTTCGCGTCGAAGAARAASGTATCGTGCATTTCGCGCGCCGGATGGCCTTCAGGARAGTTCAGCGCGGTGAAATTATAATGATCGGTCTCGATATCCGGSCCTTCGGCAATGGCAAAACCCATATCGGCGAAAATGGCGGTGATTTCATCCACCACCTGACTAACCGGGTGTATCCGCCCGCGATCAGCAGGGCCAGCGGGCACAGACAGGGTGATATCCACCTTCTCAGTGGCCATACGCTGCTCCAGCGCCTCTGCTTMGAGCACGGYTTTGCGSGCATTGATCGCATTGGCCACTTCATTTTTCAGCGCGTTTAGCGCCGGGCCCATGATTTTGCGYTCCTCGACATCCATTTTGCCGAGCGCCTTCATGGCCTGCGARACACTGCCCTTCTTGCCAAGGCTGGCAACGCGYACGCCTTCRAGCGCGGCTTCATCAGYGGCAGCATCGATGGCTTCCAAAACGGATTGTTTTAAACTGTCCAGATCACTCATTTGCAGCTCTTTTTTGTAGGTTTAWATCNTWNRAAAACGGCGGTTWACATGACAAGACCCACGCCGGCTCWGCCAACGTGGGTCTAAATCAGGGCCCCAAGGGGCCGAAACGCGTGCAGTNAAGCTTTAAGCAGCKAGCGCGGATTGCGCTTTGTCTACCAATGCTTTGAATGCTGCAGGTTCATGAATGGCAATGTCGGAAAGGACTTTGCGATCCACGGCGATTTCGGCCTTAGTGAGGCCRTCGATAAATCGTCCGTAAGTCAGGCCATGCAGGCGAACAGCGGCGTTGATGCGCTGGATCCACAAGGAAC
Source organism: Hyphomicrobiales bacterium (assembly GCA_002746425.1). Lineage (GTDB taxonomy): Bacteria > Pseudomonadota > Alphaproteobacteria > Rhizobiales. The sequence continues at coordinate 18,031 of NVXB01000086.1, forward strand.
GGAAGTTCCGTTTGCGGGTTTTCCGATCGCGATAAGCGTATTGACCAGCCTTCTCCACTGCCTGCTTGGCAATGCGGATGGTATTTTTACGGCGGCCATAATAGCCTTTAGCTGCCTTGATAACTTTTTTGTGGCGGGCGTGGGCTGTGACGCCGCGTTTAACTCGTGCCATGTTCTTCTAACTCCGAAAAGATCTGTGTGCTGGTTGGGCGTTAAGCGTAAGGAAGGAATTTCTTCACAATCCGAGCATCTTGCGCGCAAAGTGTCGCTGTGCCACGGGCGTTGCGAATGAATTTCTTGCTGCGTTTAATCATGCCGTGCTGTTTGCCGGCCTGACCAACCAGAATCTTTCCAGATGATGTAACTTTAAAGCGCTTTTTCGCGCCTGATTTTGTCTTCAACTTGGGCATTTTGCTCTCCTTAGAAGTCTGTGTGTCAGCCCGACCCAGATTGTTTCCGCTTTACGCGGCCATCCGGTGTGTTGTCAGGCTTGAGCATTTTGAACAAACACGGCATGCCCTGCCGGATTGCTCAATGAAGGGGCAGCTTATAACGGGAGTGGGTTGTAAGGGCAAGAGGGTTTTTTAGTGGCCCAAAGCTAGCGTGAGCCTGAAGAAGAACAGGGCATCAGGAAATACCGTCTCGTGTTGTCATGGCTAGCCATTTTATCATTTGATGATCCGGTCTTGGAATCCAGAAAACCCGATGACTTGCCGTTTAATGTAGCGTGCGATTCTTCGTCACGCTAAGCGGCATCAGGACAGTTTCCAACCGGAACTCGCATTTCAGCATGTGGAAAACCCGCAGGCGTGCCTGCAAAACCGGGCAAAGCATAAGAAAATCCAATAAAGACACATTAAATGTAATTACATTCATTACTGTAACTATATTGCAATGTCAATACACGCATTACAAACATCACATGAAAGACAAAACCTTCCAAATGCGCGTGTCAGATGATTTTTTAAAAAAGATCGACGACTGGCGCCGCCTGCAACCAGAAATCCCGTCCCGCTCAGAGGCAATACGGATTTTGGTGGAGAAGGGGTTGAGGGAACAGCGCACAGAGCTATAGCTTTGCAATTCCCCGGACATAAAAAGCCATAGCTCGAGCTTGAAATGCCGTACCCCGGGCTTGATCCGGGGTCTTTAGTGCTGCTCGTTTGAACCAGCGTTGCTCAGCATAGCTAATCCTTGCAGGGAAAGGCGCTGAAGGCCCCGGATCAAGTCCGGGGAACGAAGGAGGCGTGAGGTCATTGCGTAAATGGCGAGGCTCAGGGCTTTTCAGTTAGCGCCGTCAGTTCTCACACACGTCATGCCAAGATTTCATCTTGGTATCCAGAACAGCGGTGCCGTTTGTGGAAATATGTCCTATGTTTAGCTCTGGGTGAGGCCTATTCACCGCTCTGGATACCAAGATCAAGTCTTGGCATGACTAAGCGGAGAGGGTGGTGTGTCAGTGAAATAGGTTAAATCACCATCGATAAAATACCTAATTCACCCATTTCCCTACCATTCCATCCAAAAACACACCCCAATTACTCGATTTCATCATAGGAACATATTCCATTTGATGGGCTTTTGTGCCATATAAGCCTCACCCCGCTGGAGTGGGTCGCACTGGGACCGTCCCGGTGCCAAGCCAGAGGGGCGGTGTTTCAGGGTGATGGCGTAACGCATCAAAGCCTTGAAACGGATACCTAAGGGATA
>NVXB01000087.1 GCA_002746425.1 Hyphomicrobiales bacterium
TGCCCGTGCGGCCTCTTATGCCTATTGGAAAATGTTTGAGGAGCACATGCAGGAAGATTTTGCAGATGTGCATATTCTCGGCACATGGGTCCATGGCCCCGGCATGTTCCATACMGCTGATCCGGTTGAAAAACCCAGCGATTTRGAAGGCATGAAAATTCGTGGCGGCTCTCGGCTTGTGAACCAGCTGCTTGAACTGGCTGGTGCAACACCCGTTGGCATGCCTGTTCCTGCCGTGGCAGAGGGCCTTTCTAAAGGTGTGATCGATGGTACGACCATTCCTTGGGAAGTAACAACTGCTTTGCGCGTGCCAGAGCTGGTTGAAAACCACACTGAGTTTGAAGGGCCWGCGCTCTACAATCTCACCTTTGTGCTTGCGATGAACAACGACGCCTATAATGGGCTGCCAAAAGACCTGCAGGCTGTGATCGACAACAATTCCGGACTGGAATTCTCCGTCTTTGCTGGTGGCACTCAGTCCGATGCAGATGGTCCTGCGCGTGCGGTTGCTGTTGAGCTGGGTAACAACATCATYACTGTTGATGCTGCAACTGCCGAAGCTGAATGGAAGCCATTGGTTCAGCCRATCTACAGCACTTGGATCGCGGATATGTCTGAAAAGGGCATTGATGGCCAGGCTCTGATCGACCAGGCGCGTGCCTTGATGGCAGAATACAGCGCCAACAAGTAATATAATACGGAGGCCGCGATTCAGCTGAGTCGCGGCCTTCAAAACATTGCATTCGGGGGAGCGAGCAATGTACGGTTTAATGCTRCGAATTTCCAAGATGATGGCCTATGCTGGCGGCATGATGCTGGTTGCCTTGATTTTCTTGACGAGCCTGTCAATTTTGGGCCGCTCGCTGAATGGCGTATTGCATTCGGATTTCTTCAAAACCCACTTGATGAGCCTTTCTCAATGGGGTCTGGAAGCTGGAATAGGGCCCATTAACGGCGACTTTGAGCTGGTTGAAGCGGGTGTTGCCTTCTCGATTTTTGCCTTTTTGCCGCTGTGCCAAATCTCCGGCGCGCATGCCACGGTGGATATCTTTACCGCTGCCCTTTCTAATCGAGCCAATCGTATTTTACGGCTCATAACCGAGCTGGTTTTTGCCGCTGTCCTTGTGCTGATTGCAGTGCAGTTGTTTGGAGGCATGCAAAGTAAATTGCGCTCCGGGCAGACCACGCTGCTTATCGAGTTTCCGCTTTGGTGGGCTTACGCTCTTTCCCTTATAGGCGCAGTCGCAGCCGCAATTATCGCGGTATATCTTGCCGCCATGCGGGTGTTGGAAAGCGTGACCGGCCGCCGTATTTTGCCTGACGAACTAGGAGCAGATCATTGAGTGATCTTTTAATTGGCATTCTGTCATTTCCCGCCGTGCTGGTGCTCATTTTCTTGCGCGTTCCAATTGGCCTGGCGATGTTTCTTGCAGGGCTGGTTGGCCTGTTTCTCGTAACTGGCGGGGGCAATGTCCCGTTCGGCCGGCTTAAATCTGAAACTTTTACGACCTTTTCCAGCTATTCCCTGTCTATCATTCCGATGTTTTTGTTGATGGGGCATTTCGCAACATTGGGCGGCATGTCACAGGCTTTGTTTAAGGCTGGCGAGAGTTGGCTTGGCCATCGCAAGGGCGGCGTTGCAATGGCGGCCATCGGTGCTTGCGCCGGGTTCGGTGCCGTTTGTGGCTCATCGCTGGCAACTGCTGCAACCATGGGCCGTGTAGCTCTTCCCGAGATGCGCCGCTATGGTTATGCCGGTGGCTTTTCAACGGCAACGCTTGCTGCCGGCGGCACCCTTGGCATATTGATCCCGCCTTCAGTTGTGCTGGTGATCTATGCGATTTTGACCGAGCAAAACATTGCTAAGCTGTTCCTGGCAGCCTTCATTCCCGGTATTATTGCTGCTCTGGGCTACGTTGTTGTCATTTCAATCTATGTGCGGCTTTATCCAGAATCCGCAGGCACGCGTCCTCGTGTCCCCTATCCGGAACGTTTTCGGGCGCTGTTTAATGTCTGGCCGGTCCTCATGGTGTTCGGGGTGGTGGTTGGCGGCATTTATCTCGGCTGGTTTACCCCGACAGAAGGTGCGGCGGTTGGTGCACTGGGAACAGGGGTCATTGCATGGGCCAATGGCGGTTTGACGCGCAAGACCATCGCCGAGAGCTTTTATGTTACCGCCCGCTCGACAGCGATGATCTTTTTCATTGTTCTGGGCGCTGCGTTCTACAACGGATTTCTTGCGTTGACACAGGTGCCGCAGGAGATCGCCAGCTGGGTGGTTGAGCAAGGTTTTAGCCCGGTTGTCGTGCTGGTCCTTATCTTGATATTCTATCTGCTTCTGGGTTGTCTGATGGACAGCCTTTCGATGATTTTGCTGACCATCCCCATCTTTTGGCCTGTCATGCAGGGGCTTGATTTCGGCTTTATAAGCATGGCAGACCTTCATGCCTATCGGGTTGCTGAGGCTCTGAAATCTGGCCTGTTATTGGCCCCGGATATATTGCAAGGCATTCAGGGTGCACTGGCGGACGGCATTGAGCTGACGCGCGAACAAATACGTGCGCTGGAGATACGAGGCGTCAGCAAAGGTGCACTGGCTCGGTTGAATTCCGAGCAGGTTGCAATATGGTTTGGTATTCTGGTTCTGATCGTTGTTGAGGTGGGCCTCATCACACCGCCCGTAGGCATGAACCTATTTATTATCAACGCGATGGATATCGAAACGCGGATGATAGATACCTACAAAGCTATCTTGTTCTTTGTCGCCTCGGACTTGATCCGTGTCGCTGTTTTGGTGGCCTTCCCGATTATCACGCTTGTTCTCATTCCGTGGTAACACGCATTGACACGCAAATAGTTATTCATCATAATAATTATATAAAATAACTATAGGAGTCGTGCTTATGCAGATTGATGGGCATGTTGCCGTTGTAACAGGCGGCGCCAGTGGTTTGGGTGAGGCTGCGGCACGACATTTGGCTGAGCAAGGCGCGTTGGTCACCATTCTTGATTATGATGGCGTGAAGGCGGAAAAGGTCGCAAGCGAGATTGGTGGCTATTCGCAGCAATGCGATGTCAGCAATGAAGAGCAAGCCGCAATCGGGATATCCTCCGCAATGGCCCGGTTTGGTTCTGCGCCTCGGATTGTTGTCAATTGCGCTGGCATTGGCCGCGCAGCGCGCATTGTTGGGCGTGAGGGCAAAACATCTGTGTCGCTGTTCCGGCAGGTGATCGAGGTCAATCTGATCGGCACCTACAACATCATGACATATGCTGCGCAGGCCATGATGGATTTGCCGCCTCTAGAATCAGGCGAGCGCGGAATTATCATCAATACATCCTCGGCAGCTTTTGAGGATGGCCAGATTGGCCAATCCGCCTATGCCGCATCGAAGGGCGGTATCGCATCAATGTGCCTGCCCGCAGCGCGCGAACTTGCCAAGCCGGGTATTCGCGTGATGGCCATTGCGCCGGGCTTGTTCAACACCCCGATGATGGTAGGCCTACCCGAAGAAACTGTGACCCAAATCACAGCCAATATCCCCTTTCCAGCACGTTTGGGCGCGCCAGCAGAATTTGGCCAACTGGTCGGCGATATCGTCGAAAACTCCTATCTCAACGGCACCGTTATCCGTCTGGATGGCGCTTTGCGCCTGCCACCAAGGTAAATAAATGACACAACAGATTATTGTCGAAATCGACGACGCAATCGCAATACTCACCATGAATCGTCCGGAAAAGCGCAATGCTATGTCCGACGCGTTGTTGGCCGAACTTGGCACGTTTTTTGCGGCCCCGCCCAAGGGTGTGCGTGTGGTCATTTTAACCGGTATAGCGGGGCACTTCTGCTCCGGGTTGGACTTGGCGCAGCATGTTGAGCGTAATTCGGAAGAGGGGGTTTATCACTCTCGCGAATGGCAGCGAATTATGGATCTGATCCAGTTTGGTGGGTTGCCAGTTGTCTCTGCCATGTTCGGTGCCGTAATTGGTGGCGGGCTGGAGATTGCGGTCTCGACCCATGTGCGGATCGCAGAGCCTTCAACCATTTTTCAACTGCCCGAAGGGCGGCGAGGCATCTTTGTTGGCGGCGGTGCAACTGTGCGCGTGGGCCGCATTTTGGGTGCGGACCGCATGACGGAGATGATGCTGACCGGGCGCAAATATGGCGCTAATGAGGGGCTCAAGCTCGGGCTCACACATTATGTCGTCGGCGAGGGTGAAGCACTCGCCAAAGCCAAAGAACTGGCAGGCAATATCGCCCAAAACGCGCAGCTGTCGAACTATTTGATGATCCAGGCCAKYNTCTNCGCATYGGYGATATGTCGGCGCAGGGCGGGCTGTTCACCGAGAGYCTTTGCGCTGCTYTGGCGCAAGCCAGCCCGGATGCCAAAGAAGGCTTGAATGCTTTTCTGCAAAAACGGACACCGAGGTTTCGCTGATGACCAAACCCATTGATGAGAGTCTAAGACAGTTCTCTGGCTACAATATCAAACGGGCGTTCACCGTAATCCAGTCAGATGTGAATGCCAGYCTAAAACCCTTTGGGCTGCGGATGCTGTCATTCTCGGTTCTATCRGTGATCACAGCAAATACGGGCCTTCGRCAATCTCAATTGGCGGATGCCTTGGCAATGGAACGGCCAAACATTGTTCAGTTGATCGACGAGTTGGAAGTCGCGGGATGGATTATCCGCAACCGTGATCCCAATGATCGCAGGGCCTGGGTTTTGACCAGYACCCTCAAAGGACGCGAAATGTGCGCAAAGGCCACAGCTGCTGTGCAAGCACACGACACCCGCATGATTGATGGCCTGTCCGATGATGATCGCAAGGGGTTGATCACGATCCTGCGCCGGATCGAAGCCAATGGTCACAAAGGAAAAGAGGATGGCCATGCCGCAGTATCAACCGCATGATGTCACTCAAACTGTGCAGGCAGATGGCAGTCTTTTACTGACATCCAATCAACGCCTTGGGCCGATCACTAACAAAACAACRGACTGGCTCGACCATTGGGCGGAGCAAAYCCCAAATGCYGTCTTTCTRGCSGARCGCTCKGGCRCKGGATGGCGRGARCTGACATTTGCCCAAACCCGTGAGCAAGCGCGGGCCATCGCCGCAGGRTTGCTGGATTTGGAGCTTGGGCCAGRCACACCCATTATGATCGTTTCAGGYAACAGCGTGGACCAYGGKCTGCTYGCTCTTGCTGCCCAATATGTCGGCGTGCCCTTTGTGCCGCTGGCCGAGCAATATGCACTGATCCCCGAGGCTAGAAAACAGCTTGATTATGTCGCCACGCTTGTTCGTCCCGGTGCCGTTTTTGCCGAGGATGGAACCGCGCTTGCCGATGTTCTGCAGCGYGASGCTTTTTCGGGAATGCACAAGCTGGTAAGTCGYGGCAYTGGTRACGGRTTTATCACCCTGGCATCCCTTGCCAGCCGGGGCGGCAACATAGATAGCGCYGCGCAAAAARTRGGYCCGGAAACRRTYGCYAAAATTTTAATGACCTCYGGGTCAACRTCAGCGCCMAAAGGGGTGCTGACYACCCATCGCATGATGTGCACCAATCAGGCACAAATCGCTCTCGCCTTGCCATTTTTGACGGAGCGCCCGCCTTGTATCGTTGATTGGCTGCCATGGAACCACGTCTTTGGCGGCTCCCACAATGTCAATATGATGTTGGCCAATGGCGGGTCATTATACATTGACGGCGGCAAACCGGTGCCAGGAATGGTTGAAAAAACCATCGAGAACCTACGGCTAAAAACCGGCTCACTGACATTCAATGTGCCCATCGGATTTGCTAAGTTGCGCGATGTGATGCGTGATGATGCGGGCCTTCGCCGGGCTTATTTCGAGAAGCTCGACATGTTGTTTTATGCCGGTGCCAGCTTGCCGCAGGATGTGTGGAGCGATCTGGAAGCCATGGCGCGCGACGTGCGCGGAGACATGCCGCTTTTCACCTCCAGTTGGGGGCTGACAGAAACAGCACCTGCAGTTTTATTGCAGCACGAGCCTACACACCGCTCCGGTGTTGTCGGGGTTCCGCTGGCGGGCGTTGAGGTTAAGCTCATTCCCGATGCAGACATGCGCTGCGAGGTAAGGGTCAAGGGTCCGAATATATTTGACGGGTATTTCCGAGACCCGGACAAGACCAAGGCCGCCTTTGACGAAGATGGCTTCTTCCGTACTGGTGATGCGGTTAAATTTGTCGTGCCGGGTGACCCCAATCAAGGGCTTCGATTTGATGGCCGCATATCGGAAGATTTCAAATTAATGACGGGCACTTGGGTGCGCGCCGCCAATTTGCGGCTCGATGTATTGGTGCGTCTGGCTGGGGTGGCTGCAGATGTTATCATCACGGGGGCTGACCGATCTGAAGTAGGGATTTTAATCGTTCCCGACGCTGATTTGCGGCAAGCATCCGGCCTGATAGATGATGCCGGTGCAATGATCATTCCTGATCTGTCCGGCACTTTGCAAACGGCGTTAGGGGCAATGACTGGCTCTTCTTCAAACCGGATTATCCGGTGTTTGGTTCTGTCCGAGCCGCCGCAACTGACCGAGGGCGAGATCACCGCCAAAGGCAATCTCAATTTTCGCAAACTGCTAACACGTCGGGCTGATTTGCTGGAGCGTCTTTATGATGATGCTGATCCGGCAACGGTTTTGATTTCGAAAGGCCAAAAATGATCGATCTTGAGAAAATTCGAGCGATTGATTTCCACACCCATGCCGAGGAACCCTGCGGTTGCCATACCGATGACGGCTATGATGATTTACAGGCAACGATGGCATCCTATTTTCGGGCGCCGTGGAAGCATCCACCTACTGTGCCAGAAACAGCGGCCCATTATAGAGAGCAGAATATCGCTGCGGTCATCTTTCCCGTCGATGCGGAGCGTGAGACTGGCTATCGCCGTTATGCCAATGAAGAAGTGGCTGAAATCGCAGCAGAAAACAGCGATGTGCTGATCCCTTTTGCTAGCATTGATCCCCACAAGGGCAAGATTGGTGTGCGTGAGGCCCGCCGCCTGATCAAGGATTTCGGCATTAAGGGCTTCAAGTTTCATCCGACAATGCAGGGTTTTTATCCCAACGACCGGATGGCCTATGGCCTGTATGAAGCCATTGCTGAAGAGGGCGGCATCGCTCTGTTTCACACCGGGCAAACCGGCGTTGGCTCTGGCATGCCGGGCGGCAATGGAATGCGCCTTAAATACTCCAACCCTATGTATTTGGATGATGTTGCTGTCGATTTTCCTGAGATGAAAATTGTCCTCGCACACCCCTCATTCCCTTGGCAGGAAGAGGCGCTTGCCGTAGCTCAACACAAGCCCAATGTGTATATCGATTTAAGCGGCTGGAGCCCAAAATATTTCCCAGAAATTCTCGTGAAATACTGCAACTCCATCCTGCGTAAAAAAGTTTTGTTCGGGTCTGACTGGCCGATGATCACACCGCAGCGCTGGCTGTCAGATTTTGAAAAGATCGCCATTAAGGACGAGCTGCGCCCCGATATCATCAAGGGCAATGCTGCGCGGCTTTTGGGGCTCGTTTGAGTTATGATTCCGTTTCGTGCTCCCCTTGAGGATATCGCCTTTGGTTTGCGCGCCGTCGCCACTCAGGCGGGCATGCAGAATTGGGACGCTGAGTTTAGTGTTGAAATTGCCGGCCACTTTGCCGCCTTTGCAGAGGCGGAACTCGCTCCGCTGAATAGTGTGGGCGACCGTGAGGGCGCGCGTTTGGAAAACAGCCGGGTCCGGATGCCCAAGGGGTTTGGCGAAGCTTATCGTTTATGGCAGGAGCAGGGTTGGTCTGGATTGGCCGCCCCCGAAGCCTTTGGCGGGCAGGGCGCCGATAATTTGACGCAGGCCGCAGTGTCCGAAATATTTAGCGGTGCCAATCACGCATTTCAGATGACCGCCGCGCTTGTACCCGGTGCCATCCGAGTGCTGCTGCGCTATGGCAGCGAGGCACAACAGCAGCAAAATATCCCGCCTTTGGCCAGTGGCGCATGGCTATCAACAATGGCGATGACGGAGGCGGAAGCAGGCTCGGACCTGTCGCGCATTCGCTGCCGTGCCGATGCGCATGGCGATAGTTGGGCCATCACAGGTGATAAAATTTTCATCAGCGGTGGTGACCACGATTTATCTGACGGCATATTGCATTTAGTTTTGGCGCGAACAAGCGAAGAGGGCATTTCCGGTCTGTCATTGTTTTTGTGCCGGTCCGAACGGCAAGATGGCAGTCGCAATGCCGTCATGGTGACCCGAATTGAAGAAAAAATGGGGCTTCATGCTTCCCCGACTTGCCAGCTTCGTTTTGACGCGGCAGAGGCAGAGTTGATTGGCAAGGAAGGTGGCGGGCTGATGGCCATGTTCACCATGATGAATCACGCGCGGCTGGATGTCGCGTTGCAAGGCGTTGCCCACGCTGCGCGGGCAACAGATATCGCCCGTACTTACGCTGGCGAGCGGGTGCAGGGCAAAGGATTGACGCTGGATCAGCATCCCGATGTTGCGCGAATGCTTGATGAGATGGACGCGCTGAGTTTGGGCGCGCGCGGCATTGCCCATTTCGCAATGGGTGTTCTGCAAGCTGGAGATGCTCCCGATTTGCTGGAGATTCTCACCCCTATCGCAAAAGTGTTCTGCACGGATGCCGCCAGTAAGGCTGCCGATCTGGGCATACAGGTGCTTGGTGGCTATGGCTATCTTGAAGAATATGGCATGGCGCAGATTTGGCGCGACAGCCGGATTTGCCGTATTTATGAAGGTGCCAACGGTATCCATGCCCTGACCTTGGCCACTCGCCTCACCAAACAAAAAAACCCGCTTGATGCGCTGGACGCAACTTGTGGCGCTGTGCTTGAAGGCTCTGAGATATTGGCTGGGTGGCGCCGCGCCCGCACAGCCCTTGAAGGCTCGCAAGAGCCCCGAGAGCTAGCGGATGCATTTATGCACATCACAGCTGAATTGGTGCATCAGTTTGTCTGGAGCCATATGGCGGCAAATGCCGAGCAACACTCCGATACTGCCCGCATTTTGAGATTGGCAGAGGTCGCAAAACGACGACAGCACCCACCTTCAATATGTTTTGATGCTAAATAGTGCATAAAAATTCAAAAATAGGCATTATTTTGCTCTTTTTTGAGTGACTCCTTGCGTAGTATTTGGCAATATCTCCTTGGGAGGAAATCAAATGTCAGTACAAGAATTTTCAGATTTGATGGCAAAAATTGCCAAAACTATTGCTGGCCAAGCCGTTGATCACGACATGGCAGATCATCTCAATCAGACGTTTCCCAAAGGTGGTGAAACCTTCCAGCGCTTGGCCGAGCTTTGCGCCGAGGGAGAGCAGGATGGTTGGCTGATGGGCCGCGAAGCAGGCGGCATCAAATACAGTCGGGCGCTTAAGCCAGGCGGTGAGGCTGGATCATTCAGTGTCGATGTCGTTCGCATGAAAAATGCCAAGGGGCCGCACCATATTCATCCAAATGGAGAAATCGGCGCGATTATGCCCGTTGCAGGAGAGGCCAAATTCGATGGTTTTCCAGAGGGCTGGTATGTTTATCCGCCAGGCTCTGATCACCATCCAACGGTAACAGACGGCGACGCATACGTTTTATATTTGCTTCCAGATGGGGCGATTGAATTTACTGGGCGTTGAGGCTCAGGGCGAGGGGGGACCATGCTCAATAACGGAAATGCGGCCAATTGGTTTTTGCAGCGGCATCTTGAAGAGGGACGAGGGGGCAAAACTGCCTTCATAGAAGCTTCTGGAGAAAAACGTCAGATAACCTATCAGGCATTGTCGGATCAGGCCGAGATGCTTGCTGGCGCGCTCAAACGTGCTGGAATTTTGCGCGAAGAGCGCGCGGCGATGTTTGTTCTCGACAGGCTTGAGTTTCCAGTGATTTTTTGGGGTGCACTCAAAGCTGGAATCGTGCCAATTCCGCTCAACACACTTTTGGCGACCGATGTCTATCAGACCATTTTGCTGGACAGTCGCGCGGCCATCGCATTTGTCTCCGAAGAGCTTTTGCCAGTTGTGTTGCCAGCAACCAAAAACTGCCCTGATTTGCGTGAAATCATTGTCATAGGCAAAGCGCCAGAGGGAACAACCAGCTACAGCATTTTTCTTGATGGAGCTGTTCCATCGTCCACCTTGCCATGCAGCGATGATGAGGTCGCTTTCTGGCTTTATTCCTCGGGGTCTACCGGCCAGCCCAAGGGCGTACGCCACGTTCACAGCGCGCTGAAATTCACCTGCGATACCTATGGCGCGCAGGTTTTATGCATCGAAGAAAATGATACTGTCTTTTCTGCGGCCAAACTGTTCTTTGCCTATGGCATGGGAAATGGAATGTCCTTCCCCATGTCCGTGGGCGCGACAGCAATTTTGTTTGATGGACGTCCAACACCTGATGTCGTTTCGAACATTATTGAAGTCTACAAACCGACAATATATTGCGGTGTTCCTACGCTTTACGCGGCGATGTTGCACAAATGGGAAGATGAAGGCGTTGTCCCTGACAATGCGATTAAAACCTGCATTTCAGCTGGCGAAGCTTTACCCGCTAAAATTGGCAATAGATGGAAAGACCTTTTGGGCGTCGATATTATGGATGGTGTCGGGTCCACTGAAATGCTTCACATCTTCCTGTCCAACAGTCCAGGTGACATCGAATATGGGTCATCTGGCACAGTCGTGCCGGGCTATGATATCCGGTTGGTTGATGAGGACGGTGAAGAGGTTGGCCCCGGCTCGCTTGGCGAGTTGTTGGTGCGGGGGCAATCCGCTGCTGCTGACTATTGGAACCAACGTGACAAGTCTCGTGCCACATTTGAGGGTGAATGGACGCGGACCGGCGACAAATATGAAATGACCGATAGTGGCCGGCTGATCTATTGTGGCCGCACCGACGACATGTTCAAGGTTTCTGGTATCTGGGTCAGCCCGTTCGAAATTGAACAAGCGCTTGTCGCGCATCCTGCTGTACTGGAAGCGGCCGTTGTGGCAGCCCGTGACGACGAAGATTTGGAAAAACCCAAAGCTTTTGTCGTTCTGAAACCGGGCCAGAATGAAGCCGACCTTGGTGATCTGAAAGAGTTTGTCAAAGAGAAAATCGGGAAATGGAAATACCCGCGCTGGGTCGAGATTGTCGATGATCTTCCAAAAACGGCGACGGGTAAAATTCAACGTTTCAAGCTGAGGGAGTTGGTCTGATGTCTGCATGGGTTGAGAGTGGCCGTCTTATGGCGGGCGGCAAATCACTGGAATACAAATGTTTTGGCCCCCCGCCGGATAAAGCGCCAACGATTGTCATGCTCCATGAGGGCCTTGGCTGTATCGCGCTTTGGCGTGGCTTTCCGCAGGAGCTGGCCAAGGCAACGGGCTGCGGTGTCTTTGTCTATTCGCGCGCTGGCTACGGACAGTCAGACCTTGCAGATTTGCCGCGACCGCTGGATTATATGACGTGCGAAGCTGTGGATGTGTTGCCGCAGGTACTGGACGCAATTGGGTTTGAACGCGGACTTTTGCTGGGGCACAGCGATGGCGCATCTATTGCTGCCATTTATGCAGGCAGCATTATTGACCACCGGGTGCGCGGGCTTGTGCTGATGGCCCCTCATTTCTTCACCGAAGAGATGGGCCTTAGCGAAATTGCAAAAGCCAAAACTGCCTTTGAGACCACGGATATGCGGGATCGTATGGCAAAATATCATCGTGATCCCGACAATACGTTCCGAGGCTGGAATGATAGCTGGTTGCATGAAGATTTTGCCCGCTGGAACATCGGCGAAGTGGTCGATTATTTTCGAATTCCGACATTGGCTATTCAGGGCAAGCAAGACCCCTATGGCAGCCTTGCCCAGGTTGATGAAATTGAAACCCGGTCCTACGCACCCGTCGATACGCTGATCCTCGATGAATGCGGCCACGCGCCGTTTCTGGATCATCCTCAAATGATTGTGGATGAGGTTGCAGACTTCGTGGCCCGTCTCAATCGGATCGAAGATGTCATCGTCAATGTCGCGTGAGTGATCGGGGCGCATTTCCGCCGCATGCCTATGTGCCTGGCCAGACCGAGCGCCATCCTGAAGGGTGGTTCGATGATATTCGCAATACGGTTCCTGTAGAAGGCGCGCCAGAGGTCGACCTTATGCAATGCAAGGCCTTTGTGACGGGGTTGGCCTATATTGAAAGCGGTTATTTCTGGGAGGCGCACGAAGTATTGGAACCGGTATGGATGGCAAGCCCGCAACGCTCTGAATGCCAAGCCGCGCTTTTGGGTTTGATTCAACTGGCCAATGCGCAGCTCAAGGAAACAATGGAGCAGCCCAAAGCCGCATTGCGGCTTTACATCATTGCCAAAGGCCACTTCAATTCCATCAAAAGCAAAACAGTGCTGGGCATTGATGTTCAGAAAATCACAAGTGACATTGAGGCCTTACATCAAACCATTATTATGCAAAATAATGCATAATTTGAATGTAAAATGCCTAATACATTGTAAAATAACAGAAAAATATATTGCATTATTATGCATAAACAAGTTGATTCTAGCCCATGTTTCGTTAAATTGTGGCAGGTAAAAAAAGGAATGCCCATGACCGCCATTATCGAGTTTCAGACTAACCCTTCCAAATACCGACATTGGAAAATCAACTATGACGGTCCAATCGCAAATCTCATTATGGATGTTGATGAGGATGGCGGGTTGTTTGATGGTTACCAACTGAAATTGAATTCCTATGATCTAGGCGTCGACATTGAATTGGCAGACGTTGTTCAGCGCATGCGCTTTGAGCACCCCGAGGTCAAAGTGGTCATTATGCAATCAGGCAAAGACAGGGTCTTTTGCGCGGGCGCTAACATTCGGATGCTTGGCAGTGCACAGCATAGCCACAAGGTGAATTTTTGTAAGTTTACCAACGAGACGCGAAATACTTTTGAAGCTGCTGAAGAAGACAGCGGCCAGAAATATATTGCAGCGATCAAAGGCGCTTGCGCCGGCGGTGGATACGAGCTGGCACTGGCCTGCAATCACATCATGCTGACAGATGACAGCAGCTCATCTGTGTCATTGCCTGAAGTGCCGCTATTGGCCGTTTTGCCCGGCACAGGGGGGCTGACCCGCGTGACCGACAAGCGTAAAGTTCGCCGTGACCGCGCTGATATTTTCTGTTCGATGGAAGAAGGTATCAAAGGCAAGCGCGCCAAAGAATGGCGTTTGGTGGACGAGGTTATTCCCAACTCTAAATTTGATGAGACGGTACAGCTGCGCGCCCGTGAATTTGCTGCGGCATCCGCCAAGGCAGATGTGGCGCAAGGGATTGCTCTTGGGCCGCTCGACAAAACCATCAGCGATGATGGATCGCTCAGCTATTCGCTGGTGGAAGTGGCACTGAACCGGGATAAACGGACGGCCACCATTACGCTTAGTGGCCCAAAGGGCGATGCACCAGTCGATATGTCAGCTTTCGAAGCTGAAGGTGATCAGGCCTATCTGTTGAAGCTGGCTCGTGAGTTGGACGATGCCATTTTGCATCTGCGCCTGAACGAAAAAGAGGCTGGCCTTTTGGTGTTCCGCACCCAGGGCGACCCTGCCTTATTCGCTGCGCATGAGGCCTTGCTGGCTGCCAATACCGACCATTGGCTGGCCAATGAAGTACGCCAATACTGGAAGCGCATTCTCAAGCGCGTCGACGTGACATCGCGTTCGATGATGGCTTTGATCGAGCATGGCTCCTGCTTTGTTGGTGTCTTGGCCGAGTTGTTGTTTGCGGTAGATCGCAGCTACATGATGGAAGATGAATTTGATGGTGATAACCGCCATATGGCGACTGTTACCTTAACCGATGCCAATTTTGGCCCCTATCCGATGGGCAATGGTTTAACCCGTTTGCAGACCCGTTTTCTGGGCGAGCCAGAGCAGGTCGATATTGCAAAGGCTAAAATTGGCGAAGCGCTTGAAGCCAAAGATGCAGATGCGATTGGTCTTGTGACGATGATCTTGGATGACATTGACTGGGAAGACGAGATCCGCATTTTCGCGGAGGAGCGCGCCAGCTTTAGTCCTGATGCGATGACCGGCATGGAAGCCAATTTGCGTTTTGCTGGCCCCGAGACGATGGAAACCCGTATCTTTGGTCGTTTAACGGCCTGGCAGAACTGGATATTTATTCGCCCCAATGCCGTTGGCAAAACGGGTGCCCTGCAGCGTTACGGCACCGGCGTGCGTGGCGATTTCAACATGGAGCGCGTCTAAGGAAAGAAAAATTTTCGAGATTGAATCTTGAAAATTGAAGCCTTCATCCAATCCGCGCAATGCAATAGGAGAAAGAAATGCTTGATCTGATCAACGTAAATTACGACACGCAAATTCCAAATAATGTGGGCCTAAGCGAAGACAAAAAGGTCTTGAAGGCGCTGGAAAAATGGCACCCCGGTTACATCAACTGGTGGAATGATCTGATTCCTCAGAATTTCCAGAAAAGCATGGTTTATTTGCGCACCGCCGTCAGCGTTGATCCAAAGGGCTGGGCCAAATTTGATTATGTGAAAATGCCGGAATATCGCTGGGGTGTGCTTTTGGCCCCTCAGGTTGAAGACCGCAGAATTCCAATGGGTGAGCACGCGGGTGAATTGGCCTGGCAGGAAGTGCCCGGTGAATACCGCAACATGCTCAAACGCCTGATTGTTATTCAGGGCGATACGGAGCCTGGTTCTGTCGAGCAGCAGCGTTTCCTGGGGCTCACCTCGCCATCGCTTTATGACATGCGCAATTTGTTTCAGGTGAATGTTGAGGAAGGTCGCCACCTTTGGGCGATGGTCTATTTGCTGCAGAAATATTTTGGCAAGGACGGGCGCGAAGAGGCGGATGATCTGTTGATCCGCTCATCTGGTAGTGAAGAGGCCCCGAGGATGCTGGGCGCCTTTAATGAAGAGACACCGGATTGGCTGTCCTTTTTCATGTTCACCTATTTCACCGACCGCGACGGCAAAATGCAGCTCGAATCTTTGGCGCAATCCGGTTTTGATCCGCTCTCGCGGACATGCCGCTTCATGCTCACCGAAGAAGCACACCATATGTTCGTGGGTGAGACGGGCGTGGGCCGCGTTATCCAAGCCACATGTGAGGCCATGAAAAAGGCTGGCATTACTGATCCTTACGACATCGGCAAAGTCCGCGATCTGGGCGTTATCGATCTTCCTACAATTCAGAAGAAGCTTAATCTGCACTATACATTGTCACTCGATCTTTTTGGCCGTGAGGTTTCAACCAATGCCGCCAATGCGTTTAATGCCGGTGTTAAAGGCCGTTACATGGAATTGCGGATTGACGATGATCACAAACTGCAAAACGACACCTACATGGTGCGCAATGTGGTCAATCAGCAATTGGTCAACGAAGAAGTGCCGGCCTTAACAGCGATTAACATGCGGCTTCGCGATGATTATGTTCGCGATGCAGCCGGTGGTGTTGGCCGTTGGAACAAAGCCATTCAAAAAATGGGCATCGAATTCAAAATGATGCTTCCCAATGAGGCATTCCATCGCCAAATTGGCGTGTTCGCAGCGATTAAAGCCAACCCGGAAGGCGATATTATCAGCCAGGAAGCATGGGATGTTGGTGTCAAAGACTGGCTGCCAACCAAGGAAGATGGTGCCTTCATTCAGTCGCTTATGGTGCCATGTTTTGAGCCTGGCCAATATGCGGGTTGGATCGCTCCGCCCAAAGTCGGCATCGACAACAAGCCCGGCGATTATGAGTATGTCAAATTGCACATGGCCTAGTCTGATCAATTTCGGGGGCGATTTGGTCGCCCTCGATTGAGCAGGAGAAATATCCAGATAATCGTGCAAAAGCCATTCTGAGCGCAAAGTAACACACTATGAATAAGCCCATCAAACAGCATTTGATCGATCCCGAAATTTGTATTCGCTGTTACACTTGCGAGATGAGTTGCCCTGTGGGCGCAATTGAACACAATGACGACAACGTTGTGATCAATGCGGATAGTTGTGATCTTTGCATGGCGTGCATTCCTGTTTGCCCAACCGGTTCCATTGATGAATGGCGGGTGGTGAATAAGCCATATTCATTGGAAAGCCAGTACGAATGGGAAGAGCTGCCTGAGCAAGAAGATTTGGGCCAAGACGAGGCTGCGACCGGACTTGAAGCTTTGGATGATGCGATGGCTGCTTTGTTGGCCGACGCGCATAAAGGGGCAGGCGGTAAAGCAAAAGCTCCCGCATCAGCGGCTAAACCAACCATCAATATGTACAATCTTGGACACCCCGCCACTGCAACGGTGCAGGGTAACTTCAAGCTGACCGACGACCCTAAGCACGATGTGCGGCACATCATTCTCGATATGGGCAGCTTGCCATTTCCGATTCTTGAGGGGCAGTCAGTTGGCGTTATTCCCCCTGGCACCGACACCGAGGGCAAGCCACATCTGCCACGGCTCTATTCTGTTTCGAGTCCACGCGATGGAGAGCGCCCAAATTTCAATAACATCTCGCTGACGGTGAAGCGTGAAGACAACGGATTATGCTCTAATTATGTGTGCAATCTGGAAAAAGGCGACAGCGTGCAGGTCACGGGGCCCTTTGGTGCAACATTTTTGATGCCATCTGACCCCGATGCGCGCCTTTTGATGATTTGCACCGGAACAGGGGCTGCGCCAATGCGATCTTTCACCATGCGTAGGCAGCGCACAATTGGTGAAAACTCTGGCGGAATGACAATATTTTTCGGTGCACGTTCGCCTGAAAGCCTGCCCTATTTTGGACCTCTGTCCAAAGTGCCTCCGGCGCTGCTGGAGCAGCATCTGGTTTACTCGCGCCACGGCGAAAAAGAATATGTTCAAGATCGTATTCTCGCAGAATATGAGAAAGTTTCTGAACTCTTGGCAGACCCAAAGACGCATATCTATATTTGCGGTTTGCGCGGCATGGAAGAAGGCGTTGATCGGGCCTTTAGCACCATCGCTGAAAGCGGGGGCGAACAATGGGCCGCCATGCGCGATGTAATGCGCGAAGATGGCCGCTATCATGTTGAAACCTACTAGAATGCAGCTGCGCCCCGGTACAGAATACGTTCATGAAATTCGCGTTACCTGGGGCGATTGTGATCCCGCCAGAATTGCGTATACAGGCCGACTGCCCTGGTTCGCGCTGGATGCCATCAACGCATGGTGGGAAGAACATAATGGCGGCGATGGATGGTTCCAGCTCGAAGTTGACCACAATATCGGCACRCCTTTTGTACGGCTAGARATGGAYTTTAAACAYCCKGTGACGCCGCGCCACCGTTTGCAGTGYCATGTTTGGCCAACACGRCTTGGCGAGACCTCCATCGAATTTCGGGTTGATGGTGTGCAGGACGGCAAAACCTGTTTTTCAACACGCACAATCAGTGTTTTCATCAMSGCGAAAGAATTTCAAAAGTCGCCGCCTCCGCAGAATATCCGTGATATTCTTCAGCGRCATATTCCTGCGGATGAAAATTGAAATACCATCGCATTGCCTGACRAGCGCCACCCAATACGGAGATTYCACCGATGAGTTTAACCACGCGACGTGATGGCACTATCGCYTATGTTGAAATCAACAATCCRCCGGTGAATGCCATCGGATTGTCGGTGCGCGAGAAATTGCAAGAAGCGATAGATTGGGTCAACGGCCAAACCGGTCTGACACGGGTTATTCTAACCGGAGCCGGGCGGGCTTTTGCAGCTGGCGGTGATGCGCGTGAGTTTGATGCCGCTCCTGTGGCACCGCATCTGCCAGATTTGGCCAACCAGATCGAGGCCTGCGATACCCCATGGGTTGCTGCCATCACCGGTTTGGCCTTGGGCGGCGGTTGTGAATTGGCTTTGGCGTGCCGGTTCCGCATTGCAGCCCCCGGTGTGCAGATAGGCCTGCCTGAAGTGACTTTGGGCGTTGTGCCTGGCGCGGGTGGCACGCAGCGTCTGCCCCGCCTGATCGGTATGGCTAAAGCGCTGGATATGATYGCRACTGGCAAGCCGGTTAAAGCCGAAGCTGCCGAGGCTATGGGTTTGATCGATGGGATAGCAGACGATCCGGTGCAGATTGCGCAGAACCTTGATATTGGCAGCCTGGAATTGGCCGCCTCTGTCGGTGAAATGGCCAGCCCGGCCTTGGATAATGCAGCACTGGATGCTGCCCGTGCTCTTGCCGCCAAGAAATCCGCTAACCAGATCGCGCCGCAACGCGCCATTGATTTGGTTGAAGCCACTGCAACGCTGTCTTTGGCCGACGGTATGGCCCGCGAACGTGAGGTCTTTATCGAGTTGCGCAGCAGCGAACAATCCAATGCTCTACGCCATATGTTCTTTGCTGAACGCGCAGCCAAAACCCCAAAATGGTTGACGGCAGAACCTGCGCCCTTAGACCACATCGCCGTCATCGGGGGCGGCACGATGGGCGCAGCTATCGCCTATGCGCTGCTCAATGCCGGCTTGACGCTTACATTGCTGGAAACCGATGCCGATGGTGTCGCGCGGGCCGAGCAAAATCTGGGCAAAATTATCGATGCCAGTTTGAAACGTGGCCTTATCACAGCTAGGGGCGCCGAAGATCGCCGAACACGCTTTACCGCTTCAGATGACTACGCCGCTGCAGCTGGGGCAACATTGGCCATTGAAGCGGCCTTTGAGAGCATGGACGTAAAGAAGAGCATCTTTGGCCAATTGATCAAGCATTTGCCTGCAAATGCTGTGCTTGCCACAAACACATCATATCTTGATATCAACGAGATTGCAGCCATTGTGCCTGATCCATCCCGGGTGATTGGGCTGCATTTCTTTGCCCCGGCCCACATCATGAAACTGCTTGAGATTGTGCGCGGTGATGCCACCAGCGATGTCGCGTTAGCCACCGGTTTTGCGCTGGCCAAACGACTGCGTAAGATACCCGTGCTTGCCGGGGTCTGCGATGGTTTTATCGGCAACCGTATTCTCGCGCGTTACCGCGAGGCTGCCGACACAGTGCTGATGGATGGCTCCACCCCTTGGGAGGTTGACGAGGCGATGGTGGCATTTGGTTATGCCATGGGTCCCTACGAGGCTCAGGACCTGTCCGGCCTCGATATTGCGCACGCCAATCGGCGACGACAGGATGCTTCCCGCGACCCCAATCGACGCTATATCCCGATCGCTGATCGGATGATTGAGTTGG
>NVXB01000088.1 GCA_002746425.1 Hyphomicrobiales bacterium
ACCAGCGAGCCGATACCGCCCTCGGTCACGTGGTTTTCCAGCGTGATAACCCCGTGCTTGACCGATCCGATATGATCCAGCAGCGCCTTGTCATCAAACGGTTTGATAGTGTTGAGGTGCAAATGTCGAATGGAAACACCCGCTTTTTCAAGCGCACTGCGCGCACGCATGGCTTCCTCTGTCGCAATGCCAGCGGTGACGATGAGGATATCATGCCCCGATGACAGCTCGCGCATTTTGCCCACTTCAATAGGCGTATCAAACAGGCGCGGCACAGAGCCGCGCAGCACGCGGCAATAGACCGGGCCATCAATACTGTCGGCCGCTTCGCAAATGCTTTCCACCTCGGTGGCGTCACCAGTTTCCAAAATGGTCATGTTGGGAATCGAGCGCATCACCGAAATATCTTCGATGGATTGATGGGTCATGCCGCCGGGCGTGGTGATGCCGGGCAAAAAGCCCATCAGCCGCACTTTTCGGCGCGGATAAGCAATGCTGGCCATTAGCTGATCATAGGGGCGACGATACAAAAACACACCAAAAGTGTGCAGGAACGGGCGAAAACCAGCCAGCCCAAGGCCGCCCGCAAAACTCATCATGTTCTGCTCGGCCATGCCAAGTGAAAGAAACTGATCGGGGTGACGATCACGAAACCCGTCAATCTCGCATGATGATGTCAGATCCGCCGACAGGCACAGCACATCCGGGTTTGCGACAGCAAATTTTTCGAAACTAGCCGCATAGGGCTTTGTAACCATTTCAACCATTATTCTATCCTCAATGGCCGTATTGAATGGGCGAGATGCCAAGTTCAGCGGCAATATTCTCGTTCATGGCAGCGCGTTCTTCTTCAGATTTGAAGCGCACGTAATGCAAGCGCGGAAATCTCTTCTTCAAGAAACTCATGCCCTGATAGGGCGAGGTTCGCGCCAGAATAATCAGCGGTTTGCCCTCATGCGGCTCGGCTTTGGCATCGCGCATGGCATCAATGTCGTGGCCATCAATTTCCACGGCCACAGCGCCAAAATTTTCAAACTTCGCTTTGATATCGCGCACGTCCATAACGCTGGACATCGCGCCATCGCATTGCTGGTCGTTAACATCCATTATGGCGTAAACATTGTCGATGCCGTGATGGGCGCAGCACTGCACAGCTTCCCATGTCTGGCCCTCTTGCACTTCGCCATCGGACATAAACACCCAAACGCGGCCCTCTTCACCGCGCAGGCGGCGGCCATAGGCAAGCCCCGCGCCGGTGGAAAGGCCAATACCCAGCGTGCCATTATGCACTTCCATGCCAGGTGAATGCTCCGCGCCGATCATCTCAACCGAGGAGCCATCCTTGTTGAACATCTCCAGCCCTTCAGGTGACATGCGCCCCATTTCAATCAAGGTGGCATAAGCAACCAGCGCGTAATGCGCAGGGGCAATAAACAGCCGATCAAACTGCGGCGCTACAGGGCCATTATAGCCAGCGCCAGTGACGTAATCGATGTTACTTGCGGAGGGCACACCGCCAAAAGGYGGMGGGATCATCGGYAATGTTGGRTCGCCCAACACCAGCTCTTCATTGTAAAGCCACGCCAATTGCTCAGCTGAGGAACAGGCCTGACTTARRTAGCCGCCATTATTGAGCATGCAATGTTCAAAAACACGTTTCCGAATTCCGGCTGCCACATCTTCTGACTTGCGTTGGTTGCGCATGGGATTCCTRCTTGAGTTTGATATTTTATACAATTGTCAGMATACATCGACAAWTGACAAATACAAGGAATTTCATCGAKYCATTCWTWTATGCAGGNSRGKTTTTCNTCATWRYKRATGAAAAGGCMCCTGCRYCTACAAGCAAAACCGGGCAGAGCGATTATCGCCCTGCCCAGTTCTATTTTAAACCRGCYCYATTTTAGGCCRGCTYWATTCTCAAAAACCGTCTGRGGCTTAGCGTTTAGGCAAAGGCATCCAGGCAGGAACAGACACAGCAGCATGAGCGAACTGAGGCAGTYTTGCGCCCAAATCAGCCATGTTCTTGATGTCTTTTTCAAGCAGCATRGACTGAGTGATCAGAGTTGGCGGTACAACCACRCTAGCACCTGGGTTTTCACCAGCCAGCARCATKGCMARYGTACGMACACTCACTTCGCCAACCACAGCAGGGTTGGTTGCAGCYGTTGCARCCCATGCACTGCCAGGCTCACGCATTGCAGCAATATCAGCCGTGGAAACATCAGCGGAATAGATTTTGACCTTGCTGGTCATGCCAGCTTCATCAACCGCAATTTTCACGCCTTTGGCAAACTCATCATAGGGAGCAAACATCACAGTGATATCTGGATTAGCCTGCAACACAGAGCGCGCCTGATTGGCCACGGAGTTGGCAATCGGGTTGTCCAAAGTACCAAAGACAGCCTTTTCAGTGATGCCAGAATATTTTTCTTTGAACATTTTCCATGTTTCATCGCGGCGATCCAGCGGTGCAATGCCTGGCACGTAAACATAGCCAGCATTGAAAGTATCGCCATTATCGAGGATCGCCTGCTCAAGCGCCAAACGGGCAAGATCACGATCTGATTGCTCAACCTGAGGAATCGCAGCGTTTTCAACATTCACATCGAAAGCAACCACTTTGATGCCCGCATCAATCGCGCGCTGAGCAGATTCTTTCATGGATTCTGTCAGGCCATGCTGGATGATGATGCCATCAACGCCAAGCGCGATTGCCTGATCAACCATATCGGCCTGCAAAGCAGCATCCTGGCGGCTGTCGAAAATCCGAAGATCAACACCAAGCGCAGCGGCCTGGGCTTCAACACCGGCCAGATAAGCCTGGAAGAAATCGCCCGTCGACAAATAACGCACCAGCGCAATTTTAACATCGCCAGCATTGTCAAACGGCGCTGGCATATCGGCAGCAACCGCGCCAGATGTGAACGCCAATGCAGACATGCTGCAAGCGGCCAACATGGAATTAAAATGTCTACGTGTAAGTTTCATGTGTTTTCTCCTGTTCATTTTTTAAATTATTACGTTCCCCGCCCTCGTCTTCCCGAGAGCGCAAATGTGAAGACCAGTGCGATGACAAGCACCGCGCCTTTCACAAAATCCTGCGTGTAATAAGGGGCGTTCATCATCGTCAGCCCCTGTAACAAAATGCCGACAAACAACGCGCCAATGGCGGTGCCAAAAGCGTTGGGTTTTGCCGCGCCAAGCACCGCGTAACCAATCAGCGCTGCCGCAACTGCATCGAGCAGCAGATTGTTGCCGGATGCGATATCACCGCGACCCAAACGCGCCGCCAGCAAAATGCCGCCAACAGAGGCCAGCATGCCGGAAATCATGTAAGCGATGATTTTGTAGCGTTTGACATTGGTGCCCACCAAAGCGGCGGCCCGCTCATTAGAGCCAATGGCGTACATCAAACGGCCGTGGCGGGTCAGCTCCAGAAAAATCCAGACCAGCACGGCAATAACGACGAGGAAAATCACCGAAACCGGAATGAGGTTTTCGATGAAGAAATCCAACCGATGGCGACCAAGAGCAAGAAACGCGGGAGAGAAAACGCCTTCTGCCACGGTGCCATCGGGCAGGGTCATGCCGACCGCAACCGAACGCCCTTCTGTTGGAATACGCTGCAGGCCAACCAGTAAAAACATCATGCCAAGGGTGGCCAACAGATCAGGAACCTTAAACTTGACGATCAACAGACCGTTTACGAAGCCAACACCGGCTCCCATGGCCAAACAGCCAAGTACCGCAACGACCGCGCCATATTCCGACACCACCATCAAGTAAGACGACAGCATCAGCGCCGATGTCGCGACAGAACCAATCGACAGATCAAATCCATCCACCACAAGGGTGCAGGTGACGCCAAGCGCCAAAATGCCGGTGATCGAGACCGATTGGAAAATGAACACCGCGCTATACGGCCCGGCAAAACCTTCAGCCGCGATGCTGAAGAAGATAACCAAGCCAATCAGCAGCGATATAAATCCGTAGCGAATGGCAAAATCTATCAGATCGGTACCAGAAGGTTTGTTTGTTGTGTCTGCGCTCATGTTACTTTTCTAATGCGTTGCTGCGGCACCTTGGCCGCTTTCAATTATTTGTGCTGCGCTACCAAGGGCACTACCGGTGACTTCAGCCAAGATCTGGTTGATATCGATCGCCTCATTACGGTGCTCACCCACCACCGTGTTGTCGCTGATCACCAGAATACGGTCGGCGATTTCAAGGGCCTCATCCAGCTCTGCCACCATAATGATGGTTGTGCGCCCCGGCGCGGTTTCTCGAATTTTGTGGCCGATATCACGGCGCGCCTGAATATCGACGCCCTGAAACGGCTCATCCAGCACCAGCACCTTGCAGGTTTGAGAGAGCCAGCGCCCGATAATTACTTTTTGCTGGTTGCCACCCGATAGCGTGTCGATGTCGTCGCTTGCGCCCTGGCACACGATGCCAAGTTTCTCGATTGTCTCATTAGCGGCGCGCGTCTCAGCGCGTTTATTGACGAAGGATGCAATACTAAAACGGTCCAGAAACGGCACGCTGATGTTGGAACGAATATCAAAGCCCTGAATGACCGCATTGGTCGCCCGGTCCTTGGGGCTCATGAAAACACCCGTGGCCACGGCAGCTTTGGTGGAGCGCGGCGCATAAGGCACGCCATTGAGCAGAATTTGCCCGGCGGCCAGGGTTTCAAGCCCGAACAGCGTATCGGCGAGCAGGGTTTTGCCGCTGCCAACAAGCCCGGTAATGGCAATGACTTCGTTTTCATGAAACGCCACATCAATGGGCTTAGCGCCGGCAACAAGCTGCGCGCCTTTAAGCTCCAGCACGGCCTGGCCGTGGGTGGGAATATCAATATCCACATCGGTCATATTGTGACCCAACATGGCGTTAACAGCGCCTTCAATATCCAGCGGTTTTGTTTCAAACACGCCAGATATCGCGCCATCGCGCATACTGACGATACGATCTGCGATGCGGCGAATATCGGACATACGATGCGAGATGTACAGAATGGCAACGCCAGAATCGCGCAGGCGATCAATCATCTCAAACAATCGATCCGCCTCGGTGGCTGAAAGCGAGGATGTCGGCTCATCCAGAATAAGTAATTTGGGTTTTTGCGCCATAGCGCGTGCAATCGACACCAATTGCCTGTCGGCAAGGGCCAGCTCGGAAACAGGCCGTGTGATATCAACTTCCAGCCCAACCAGCGCGGCGATTTTACGGGCAGCTTCTCGTGTGGCTTTTTTCTTGTAGAAAAATCCGCTGCCCGGCTCGGCCAAACGGTCGAGCATCAAATTAGAGGCCACATCCAAATCGGCAATAACGCCGTCATTGATGGATTGGTGCACGGTGACAACGCCGCAGCGCAGAGCTTCATAAGGAATTGTTGGCAGGAAATTTTCCCCATCCAGCACCATGGTGCCAGAATCCAGCGCGTAAACGCCGCACATGATTTTAACCAGAGTGGACTTGCCAGCACCGTTCGCGCCCATCAGAACCGTCACGGTTCCGGGCAGTAGCGTCAGATCAACGCCGCGCAACACCTGGTTGCTGCCAAACGCTTTTTCAATACCACTTAATTGCATGCCAATTGCTTGCACAATAGTCCTCCCGAGCCGCATCATAGGGAGATGACTTTTCAAATGTCAATAACAATTGACAAGTGACAAATTAGAAGGAATGATCCGCAACACAGCAGCATCTGACAGGGATGTAAAATTGAATTTTGAAGGTTCAACTCAAGGGTGGGTTGGAGCATCAAATCGGGATAGGGTTTCAAGACAATGTTTTTGAAATCGGTCCAGGTTTGGGGGAGATAGACAAATGAGTACATCACAGAGCGATTATAGCGCTTTGAGCGCAGAAACGCTGGTGTCACGGCTGGGCACACTGCCCGCCATTACCCAGCGAATTGGCGCGCCAGGCAGTTGGTCTGTACGCGAAGTTGGCGATGGAAACCTCAATCTGGTTTTCATCGTTAAAGGCGAAAACGGCACCGTTATTGTCAAGCAAGCGCTGCCCTATGTGCGCCTTGTTGGCGACAGCTGGCCCCTGCCCCTAAAGCGCGCCTTTTTTGAATATAATGCCCTCACTCGGCAGGCAAAACACGCGCCCGGCGTGGTGCCTGAGATTTTTCATTTTGATGAAGTGCAAGCGCTGATCATTATGGAGTTTTTAGAGCCCCATATTATCTTGCGGTTCAGCTTAATGGCACAAAAACGCCATGATAATCTGGCCAAAACACTTGGCGAGTTTTGCGCCAGAACGCTGTTTAGAAGTTCTGATTTGTCGATGAACGCGCTGGAGCGCAAAGCCGATGTGGCTCTGTTCGCCGATAATGGCGAGCTGTGCGAYATCACSGAAACMCTGATYTTYACCGAYCCGTATTWTGACGCTGARCGCAACCAYCACAACRCGCCGCATCTGGATAATATCGTTGCCAGCCTGCGYAATGATTTTGCRCTCAAAGCMGAAGTKCAGCAGCTTAAATGGCAATATTGYTCMTGYGCCGARGCGCTTTTGCATGGYGATCTGCATACCGGCTCTGTCATGGTGKCGGGCGGWGATGCGCGGGTCATCGACCCTGAGTTTGCCTTTTACGGCCCCATGGGTTTTGATATYGGCCTGCTGCTCTCCAACTTCCTGATGTCGTTCTTCTCSCARCCCGGTTACGGCGATAAYGCAGATGAGCGTCTCTCCTATCAAAACTGGATTTTGGACGTTACCGGAGATATCTGGCGTCATTTTGAAACCGAGTTTTCCAATCTTTGGCGCACCGAGCGCAAAGGCATCGCCTACCCATCTTCGGTCTTTGAGGATCAGGGGCACAAGCTTGCCAGCGAGTTGGCGCTAACCCAGCGCCTCAGCGCCATTTTTGAAGACACGCTGGGCTTTTGCGGCATTGAGCTGCATCGCCGGATTCTTAGCCTCGCGCATAACGCAGATTTTGAAGACATTGAGGATGAGGCTTTGCGCGCAAGCTGCGAAGCCCCCGCGCTAGAGCTTGGCCGCCAGCTGGTGCTCAACCGTAAAAAATATTCCGGCATTGAAGCCGTATTGGACCTAGCAAGACATATCAGTGGAGAGAAATTACTATGAAGGTTGATGGAACCCATTATCGCTCCATTTGGTTCAATGAARAACGCGGGGAAGAACGCGGGGTCGTGCAAATCATCGACCAGCGCTGGTTGCCGCATGATTTCCGCATTGTCGATCTGACAAGCCGMGAAGAATTCGCCATTGCCATCAAGGATATGTGGGTGCGCGGYGCRCCGCTSATYGGYGCAACRGCKGCYTATGCTGTTGCYGATCAAATGCGCCGMGATACCTCYGATGCATCTTTGCGYGARACATGGGATGTGCTGCATGTCACCCGCCCAACCGCCATTAATTTGAAATGGGCGTTGGATGARATGCTCAATTGCCTGYTGCCCCTGCCAGAGGCCGAAAGAGAGGCCGCAGCCCATAAACGCGCCGGTGAAATCTGCGAAGAAGATATCGAGATCAACCGCAATATCGGCCTTAACGGGCTGGAAATCATCCGCGAGATTGCAAAAAACAAAACCAATGGCGAGCCGGTCAATATCCTGACCCATTGCAATGCAGGTTGGCTCGCGACCGTTGATTGGGGCACAGCCACATCGCCTATTTATCATGCCAAAAAAGCAGGCATTCCGATCCATGTCTGGGTCGATGAAACCCGCCCGCGCAATCAGGGCGCGCTAACCGCATGGGAGATGGTCAACAACGATATCCCGCATCATTTTATTGTGGATAATGCTGGCGGCCACCTTATGCAGCACGGCCAGGTCGATCTGGTTATCGTGGGCACCGACCGCACCACGGCGCGCGGAGACGTGTGCAATAAAATCGGGACATACCTCAAAGCGCTGGCCGCCAAAGACAATAATGTGCCGTTTTATGTGGCACTGCCCTCGCCCACCATCGATTGGACCATCCAGGATGGCATTAAGGAAATCCCCATTGAGGAGCGTCCGGCCGATGAAATCAGCCATGTTTACGGCATCAAGGAAGATGGCAGTATTGGCAGGGTTCAGGTGACGCCAAAGGGCAGCAAAGTTGGCAACCCGGCATTTGATGTGACACCAGCCCATCTGGTGACAGGCCTGATTACCGAGCGCGGCGTGTGCAAGCCAACCAAAGAGGCTATGGCAGAAATGTTCGCCAAGGACGCTTCTTAAGCGCCAAATTCCAGCATGGCTTTGGCGGTTTGGGCGTCGGTCACAACATGAGTTGTGTAACCGCCGATACAAGCCGCCACCATGCCCTCGACCCGGTCTGCGCCCACGCACACCATCAAGCCAACATCTAGGCCCAACAATTTGGACAGCGATACGCTCATCAAGCGTTCTGTCAGCGGGCCGTCCATGGCCTTGCCCTCAGCATCAATAAACTGGCCGCACAACACGCCTTTTGCGCCGCGTGCAACATACCAAGCCAGTTCCTTGACCGTTGCCACGCCGCTCATCACCACGTGGCTTTCCTTGGTGCAGGTACCAATGGCAAACAGCGCCTTGTTGCAATTGCTCAGCGCTGCTAATTGCTCACGAATAATGGGTTCCTGGCGCAGTCTGGCCGCAAGCTCTGGCTCGCTAACAATGGCAGGCACATGCAAATTGATGCAATTCGCGCCCAGCCTTTGTGCCAATCGTGCAGAGCAAATCTCTGCGGTAAAGCCATAAGGCGTCGCCATCGAGCCAACCAGCTGCGACACGGCAAGATCTTCAATCACCGTTGGTTCCAGCGCTTCTGCCAGCGCATAAATGGTTTGCCCCCAGGCAACACCCAGCCGATCTCCCGGCTCCAAAAGTTCCGGCAACCATTCAGCCGCCCCGCGCGCAACGCGCTCTAAAGACAAATCCCCGACACGGTCGCCATCGGGCACAATATAGGCGGATTTCAAATCATATTTTTTGCAAAGATCAACGGAGAGTTCGTGGGTGGTAAACACTTCTGGCCGCAGGGTCAGGCGAATCATGCCCAGCTCGCGCGCTTCCTGCAAATAATTGACAACGGTGGCTCTGGAAACGTGAAGCCTTTCAGCTATTTCGGTCTGGTTCAGGTCTTCGTGATAATACATCCACGCGGCCTCAACCACGGCATTATCACCCCGTACTTTACCGGTTTTCCGCTTCCTGAGATTATAGCCCTTTGAACCCATGTTCTACTATTGCTATGCCATGGTTACATTTGTCAAATACAGATTGGTTTTCATCAAAAATCAGCCATGATTGAGCGAATTCCAGTAGACCTGCAAGCGGCGCGCCGTGCCGCTGATATGCTCCCGGACAAGAGAGCGAGCCTGCAGCTCATCGCCATCCAATATGGCGTTCAGAATATTGGCATGTTCGGTCCAGATTTCCTGCGCCTTATTGCTGATGCTGAGATAAATCAGCCGGTAATGGTGCAGCAAATGCGGTGCCAAAGTATCGTGAATATAAGGGTTTCCGGACAATTTTCGGATCAATTCGTGAAAATCAATGTCATCACGAACGGAACGGTTCACCTCAAGATTGCCCACAACCATATTGTAATTCACGTGGTCATGGAGCCGGTCAATCGTCTCGTGATCTTCGGGCGTAAATTCATTATTGGCGGATCGTTGCGCGGCAAGTTTAGCGGCATAACTGTCCAACTCGGCCCGAACTTCAAAAATCTGCATCATTTTGGTCTGATCCAGCTCAGCAACGGTCAGGCTTTTGCTGTTAAGGCCGGTCAATATGCCTTGGTCCGCCAGAATGCGCAGCGCATGGCTAACCGGTTGCCGTGACACGCCCAGCATTTCAGCCAACTTCTCTTGCTGTAATTTTTCACCAGGCAATAATGTGCCGGTTAAGATAGCATCAAAAAGAGATGTTTTGACTGATTCAACCAAATCCAAAGGTTTGGTGAGCTTTTGCATGAACGACTCCCCGCCGTGACAAATAGGCGCATCAAGGCGTGGAATACACGTTTTCTGCCATAGAGCAAACCCAATCTTGGAATTCCGAATTCGGAATTCTCTTGATTTGGAAAGATTACAATGTTTAATTTAACCTCCACTATTGGAACATTTACCAAGTAGTGGACATTTGGGAGAGACTATTATGAAGACACTGAAATTTGCCACTATGGGCGCTGTTGCAGCTCTGACCTTGGCACTGATGCCATTGACAGCATCTGCACAAACCAATCTTGAAAAGCTTGGTAATTTCCAGACAACTGGCGTGAAATCCTTCACGGTTATTGATCAAAATGCTCCAGAAGCAGATGCCATTCGCGAAACTCTGAAAGGCATTACTTTGCCAGATGGTTTCAAGATTGAGCTTTATGCTCTTGTACCTGATGCGCGCCACATGGCGATGGCTCCACAGGGCACTGTTCTGTTTGTTGGTACAAAGAAGTCCAAAGTTTGGGCTGTGATGGATCGTAACCGCGATCATGTTGCTGATGAAGTTAAAGATTTCGCACCATCCATCGAATTTGATATTCCAAACGGTGTTGCATTCTCTAAAGACGGTTTCCTGTTCATTGCAGAACGTAACCGCGTGATGATGTACCCAGCAGCTGAGTTCTTCCATGAGAGCCCAGATGTTGTGGCTGTGCCAATCGTACCTCAGGGCACTTTGGTTCCTGTTGAAGAGGAAAGCTACAACCACACTGCACGTGTGATAAAAGTTGGTCCAGACAACAAATTGTATGTGTCGCTTGGTCAGCCCTGGAACGTTACCCCAGAAGACAAAGTTGCCATGTATAAGGAAACTGGTATTGGCGGCATCATCCGTATGGATCGCGATGGCTCCAATCGTGAAGTTTACACAACAGGCATTCGTAACTCTGTTGGCCATGACTTCAATCCAGCCAATGGCGAATTGTGGTTCACCGACAATCAGGTTGACGGTATGGGCGACGAAATTCCACCAGGCGAGCTGAACCGTCAGACAGCTATGGGCCAGCATTTTGGTTTCCCATGGTATGGTGGTGGTTCCACCCGCACGACAGAATTTGCTGCACAAGAAGCACCAGCTGATTCCATCATGCCKGCYGTTGAAATGGTKGCGCATGCTGCTGATTTGGGCATGACCTTCTATACTGGCAAGCAGTTCCCTGCCAAATATATGGGCGGCATCTTCTCCGCTCAGCATGGTTCATGGAACCGTACAAACCCAGTTGGCGCWCGCGTCATGTTTACAGCTGTAAACGAAGATGGSTCTGTTGGCGAAACCATGGCTTTYGCTGAAGGCTGGATYGATGAAAACGGCGAATATGATGGCCGTCCAGTTGATGTTGCCCAAATGAAAGATGGTTCCATTTTGGTATCTGATGATTTTGCTAATGCGATCTATCGCATTACCTATTCAAACTAATCTGAAAATGAGATTGGCCGGGGCTTTGGTCCCGGCCTTTTTTATGGATATCAATGTGAAAAAACTATTCCAAACCTCGGTCTTTTCGGTTCTTGCACTGTGTGTGGGRCTGTCRTTTAGCCATGCTGTCGATATTGAAGTGGGTAAGAAATTGGCCCGCAAATGCTCTGCCTGTCACGGCAAAATGGGCATGGCGAGAGACCCAGAAGTGCCAAACCTTGCCGGGCAATCTTCGCTGTATCTGGCCAAAGCCATCGATGATTTTATCTCAGGCAAGCGCGAAGATCGGCGCATGTCACTGATCGTCAAAAGACTGTCCAAGGAAGATGTTAAAAACCTTGCTGCATGGTTTGCATCTATCAAGGTTGAAATCGTCAAACCCTGATTGTTTTATCAGCGGTGGCTACGACGAAAAATTACAGCTGATCTTTGGGCTGTTGACCTGCAAAAAAAGCATCGAGATTATCAAGCGCACGAAAACCCATCGCGTCACGGGTGAGGCCTGTGGCGCTGCCGATATGCGGCAGCATGAAAATATTGTCGAACGCAGCAAACTTGGGATTACCGCCCGGCTCAACGACAAAACAATCAAGCCCCGCCGCGCTTAATTGGCTGCTTTCCAACGCCGCAATAAGAGCATCCTCGTCGATCAGCGCGCCTCTTGCAGAATTAACCAGCACCGCGCCTTTTGGCATCAGCGCAAAAGTTTTGTCATTCATCAGGCCAGTTGTTTCAGCCGTTGCCGGGCAATGCAGCGACAAAAAGTCTGCATTTGGCAACAGGCCTTCAATGGTCTCATGAAAAATCGCGCCCTGTTCCAAATCGGCAGGTAATTTGCGGCGGTTAAAATAATGCACTTCCATATCAAAGCCGCGTGCCCGCTTGGCCATAACCTGGCCGACACGGCCCATGCCGATAATGCCGATACGCTGGCCACTTACCTGCTTGCCGACCATGAAAGATGGTGACCAGAAATCCCACTTGCCAGAACGCACAAGCGTATCGCCCTCCACGGCGTGGCGCGCCGCGCCAAGTAGCAACAGCATAGCGATTTCGGCGGTGGCATCGGATAAAACATCTGGCGTGTTGGTCACCACAATACCGCGCGCTTTAAGCGCTGGCAGATCGCAATGATCGACCCCGACCGAGTGATTGGCAATTATTTTGACCCGTGCATCAAGCGCACCGGCAACCGCTGCGCTAAAATGCTCAGAATGGCACGGCAATATAGCATCAACTTTATGGCTCATCGCGATGATCTCATCGGCGCTGTGCAGGCCATCAGCCTCGTTGACAATAAGCTGATAATTCTCAGCAGCGCGGCGCAAGGTGGCAGCAGACAGCTTTCGCGTAATCCACAAAACAGGTTTTGTTGACACTAAGAAGGTCCAATTTTTTGATGATGCTAATTGGTAATTTTATGGGGTAAAACTACTTCTTCTTGCGAACGCACTCATCCCAAAAATCATACGACGCCATCGACAACACCACGATGACGATACACGTAAACGGCAAGCCACCCCAAAAACCAGCAAAGCCGGTTGAGATACTGTAGGCCAAACCAATGATGAAGGTGAACATCAGGGCACTTGCGAGCAATGCCAAGAGCATACGGTTCCTATTGGAAATCATTTTGCAGTCTCCCTATTCTAAGCTGCGTCAGGCTGTAATGCTTTTAGCATCCAGCTGGCTGTTCGAAATAAACGGTCATCTTCCTCGGCTGCCCCGATAAGCTGCACCCCTATAGGCAACCCATTTTCGCCCACAAGCAAGGGCAAATTAAGCGTGGGCAAGCCACACAGGGTCCAAATGGTGCAAAAAATCGGGTCACCGGTGGTGGGGCCAAACAAGGGCGCTTCACCGGTTGCACTGGGTGCGATAACCGCGTCAAAATCATTGAAAAACTCAGCAAAGAAGGTTTTTGCTGAACCCATTATCTGCAGAGCGTCTTCATATTGCGCATCACTGATGGTCCGGCCCTGCTCTACAATCGGTTGCAGCGTAGGGCTAATGGCATCCCAGTTCTGGGAAAACACCTCTTCAAGGTGATGGCAAATTTCGTAGCGATGAATGGTTGCCTGAACATCAATCAATTCATTGAAAGCGACAGGCGATTCCAACTTGGTTACCTGGCCGCCCAAAGCATGCACAACATCGCTCAAGCCTTCCATGGCATCAGACGTTACCCGGTCATTAAAGGGCAGATCAAACCAGACAAAATTGGGTTCAATCGGCACATCCTTGTTGAAACCATCAAGGTTTTTGGGCCTTGGCCTTGCATAGCTCAAAGGGTCCGATGGATCGTAGCTGCCAATAACATCACACAGCAGCGCGATATCTTCTGGTGTACGGCCAAACACACCAACCTGATCCAGGGTCTTCGATGTTTGCAACAGGCCCCGGCGCGAGATGACGCCGCTTGTCGGCTTAAACCCGTAAATACCGCAAAATGACGCTGGACGAATAACCGACCCATTGGTTTGTGTACCAATAGCAAGCGGCACCTGAAACGCGGCCACCGCAGCGGCAGACCCGCTGGACGAGCCACCCGGCGTATGATCTGGATTATGCGGATTGCGCGTTTCGCAGGCATGCACAAAGGCAAGCTCTGTTGTCGCGGTTTTACCAAGTATCACCGCACCTTCTTCGCGAAGCCGCTCGACAATCGCGGCATCAGCATCAGGCTGACGACCCGCAAAGATCGGCGTGCCGCGCTGCGTTGGCAAATCCTTAGTATCAACAATATCCTTGAGGCCAACCGGCACGCCGTGCAGCGCGCCAACCGGGCGACCGGACCTGCGTATCTGATCCATCTCTTCAGCCTGCGCCAAAGCATAGTCAGGTTTCAGATCCACCCAGGCTTTGAGCTGACCATCGGTTTCCTCAATACGGCGCAGACAATCCTTGACGAGATCAACCGAAGCCAACTCGCCGTCACGAATTTTCCGCGCCGCGTCAACGGCAGACAGAGTGTTTAACATACCTCAATCCGGTCCTACGCTATGGAATATACACACCGAACAGATAATCCGGGAACCACAGCGCAATGCCAGGGAATTGATACATCAAGAACATACTGAAGATCACGATGCCCAGATAGGGCATGATCCCTCGGAAGATTTGCATCAGCTCGATCTGGTTTTTCAGCACCCCTTTTAGGTAATAGGCCGACATCGCCATGGGCGGGGTAAGGAATGAGGTCTGAAGATTGRGCGCAACCAACATCGCAAAGAAGTATGGGTTAACACCAAAATTATCCAGCATWGGCAGGAAGATCGGCACGAAAATGATCAGAATTTCGGACCATTCAAGCGGCCAGCCAAGCACAAAGATGATCATCTGYACAAGGATCAGGAACTGCCATGGCTCCAAATYCATCGACAACACCCAGTTTTCAATAACTGTATGTCCGCCGAGATAGGAAAACACCGAYGCAAATGTCCATGAACCCACGAACAGCCAACAGACCATCGCCGTGGCTTTCGCCGTCAGGAACACACTTTCCTTGACCTTTTGCCAGGTTAGCGAGCGATAGATAGCGGCAAGAACCAAACCACCCAGCGCGCCCATGGCGGCAGCTTCCGGCGGTGTTGCCAACCCGCCAAGGATAGAGCCAAGCACCAAGGCAATCAGCACGGTCAAAGGCACAAAGCTGACCAGCAAATCCCAGTAAACCTTACGCAATGGTGGTATGTCTTCTTGTCGCGGTTTTGGCGCAATAGAGGGATTGATCATCACGCGAACAATCACATAAACGATATACATGCCCGCCAGCATCAAACCGGGGAACACAGCCGCAGCATAGAGGCGCAGCGGAGATAACTCAGCAATCGCAGCATACACGATCAGCATGATCGATGGCGGGATAAGAATACCCAGCGTACCACCGGCGCAAATCACACCAGCTGCAAATTCCTTGTTGTAATTGGCATTGGCCATKGCKGGRAAAGCCAGCAGGCCCATCAGCGTTACAACCGCGCCCACAATACCCGATGCTGTCGAGAACACYGTACAGGTAATCAGCGCCGCAATGGCCATGGAACCWGGCAGGTTACGCGCCGCCATTTGCAGGGAATAGAACAAYCGGCTGACGATATTTGCCCGCTCAACCACATAGCCCATAAACAAGAATAAGGGGATCGCGACGAGCGTATCATTCTCCATCACCGAATAGGTRTTTTGGTTCAGCAGGTAGAAAATATTGTTGCTGAAAATATCTGAAAACGTCTCGATGCCGCCCTGATAATAGGCGTAATAGCCAAAGCCAACACCCATGGCCAACAGGGTGAATGCGATTGGAAAGCCAAGCAATACCAGCACAATAAACAGGCATAGCATCGTAATGGCGATTTGGGGATCAGTCATGGTMTTCTCTCAATTAGGTCTTGCTGCGCAGGTTTTAGGAATTGGTGGATTCAGTTTCGTTCATCAACAGATCTTCTGTTTCATGAACATCATCCAAACGCTTCATCCAAACGCCAGTTTTCATGGCAATCCAACAACGCATCAACTCTGCAACGCCCTGAAYCATCAGCAGGAAGCCTGCAACCGGRATAAGGGTTTTGAAGAAATAAATCTGGATTCGTGCCGGGCTGTTCCAGCTCACTTCTTGGTAGCGCCAGCTATCGGCGGCAATTTCCCAGCCATACCAGAACAGAGCCAGCATACCGGGGAAGAAAAAGATGAGATAAAGAATGAAATCAACCCGAGCCTGCCAGCGCACGGGGAACAGCCGATAAACCACATCACCGCGCACATGGGTATCTTGCGCCAGTGCATAAGGGCCGGCCATCAAAAACAGGGCACCATACATTTGCACCATCATGTCGAACGCCCAAACGGTGGGTGAATTCAGGACATAGCGTACAAACACCTCGTAAGAAACCGACAGGGTTAGTATCAAAATACACCAGCCAAAGGCCCGGCCAACCCAAATGCTTAAACTTTCAGCCAAATAGATGAATTTGGTCACATCGATCTCCAAAAAGGCAGTATTATATAACAAAAGCCCGGGGGAGCGTGTTCATAACGCCCCTCCGGGATAGCAACATTCTATACGTTGGGCTTAGCCAAAGTAATGATTGTAAGCCAGCTTGTAATCAGGCTGGTTCAAGTTCAAATAGTTCATTACGTTTTTAGCGTAGACTTTTTGTGACTCGATCACTTTAGCGAAGAATGCATCTTCACCAGAAATACGATCAACCACAACATCCCAAGCAGCGAGCTGGCCTACCATCACAGATTCAGGTGTTCTGTAGATGTTAACGCCCTGCTCATCACGAAGTTTCACAAGATCATCAGCATAACGCTTAGTGTTGTGCCAATAGAAGTTGGAGCTTTCAGCTTCGGAAGCATATTTCAGGATGGCCTGAAGTTCTGCTGGCAATGCATCATGCTTCTTCTTGTTGAAGGTAACTTCGAAGAATTCTTGTGACTGATGGAAAGATGCGAGGTGATAGTGCTTAGACACATCCTGCATACCAAAATCACGATCGGATGTTGGGTTGTTGAATTCAGCAGCATCAATCAAGCCAGACTTCATAGCTGGCTGAATTTCGCCACCAGGAAGCTGTACAACAGACATGCCCATTTCCAGAAGAACATCAGCAGCCAGACCAACGGTCCGGTATTTGAGACCTTTCATCTGGGAAGCGTCTTTGATCTGTTCTTTGAACCAGCCAAGTGGCTGAGCAGGCATTGGGCTGTTGAAGTATGACACAACATTCAGGCCAAGTGTGCCCATCAGTTCGTCAAACAATTCCTGACCGCCACCGTAATGCAACCAACCCAGAACTTCCTGAGAAGACCAGCCRAAACATGGGCCAGTACCGAACAGTGAAGCTGCTTTGGATTTGGAATACCAGTAAGCTGGCACATAGTGAGCCGCATCAAGCACGCCGCGGTGAACCGCATCCTGCATCTGACTTGTCTTCACAACAGAGTTAACTGGCAGAAGATCAATTTTCAGAGCCTTGCCAGCCATGGCATTGACGCGATCTACATAGGATTGRGCATTTTCAAGAAAAATACCGCCGCCCCAGGCAGCCTGCAATTTAAGCGTAACCATTTTGTTTTGTGCRAGCGCTGGTGTTGCCAGGGCTCCTACAGTTACTGCAGTAGCAGCAATTGCACTTCCCTTTAGAAAGCGCCGGCGATTTACTGTGTCTGTCATTCTATTTCTCCCTTGTATTTTCCAAAATATAACACTGTTGCATTTCGGATAAAAAACAAGAGTAGMRAAACACTAAACGGWTYGGTTTGCAAGCCGCATAGTGGGTTTAAGSCTGCGTCATTATGGCATTTTTTAACTTTCCCGCCAATAAGTTACCTGTATTGGGCTCGCCGCAATTTATTATTTCGCTAACCGAAATATTTCTCTCCTTTTTTCAACTTTAGGTGATTGATTTTTTGTCCAACTGCACCATTCAGTCCTCGTTTCAAATGACGTGACCCGAGCTAAGTTTGCAGCAGCATCCAAAACCCATGAGGCATTATGCTGCAAGTGCGATACGTAATTTTGCATTGCACAATTTTTTATTTCGTCCATGATTGCACCATGATCAACCCTCCCTTGAGCATTCTCGTAATCGACGAAAACGCCGCGCGTGCATCTGTTATTGATGCGGGCCTGCGCGAGGCTGGCTATGAGGCAATCAAACTGGTCAATACGCTGGACGGGATGGAAGAATTTATCGCCCTCCACGATCCCGATGCCATCATTGTTGATATGGCAACGCCCAATCCGAAAAGTCTGGACCGAGTGTTTGAGCTGTCGCGCGCCGTCAAACGCCCCTTTGCCATCTTCGTCGATAGCTCTGATCGCGATTCAACCCACGCGGCCATGAATGCCGGGGTTTCGGCCTATGTGGTGGATGGATTGAAAAAAGAGCGTGTGCCACCGATCCTCGACATGGCCATCAGCCGGTTTGCCGCCTATGCCAAGCTGGAGCAGGAATTGGCTGAGGCCAAAACGGCGCTGAGCTCGCAAAAAATCATTGATCAAGCCAAGCGCATCTTAATGAAGAGCCGCGATCTGTCCGAAGACGAGGCCTATGCGCTGATGCGTAAAACAGCGATGGACCAAAACCGCAAGATGTCTGACTTGGCGCAAAACCTGATCATGGCGGCGGATTTGCTGAGCGATTGATTCAATCAATCCAACGCCTGCCCAAAAATTAGCCGTTTCAAAAAATGATTAATTTATAATCATATTTCTTGTGCAGCGCACAAT